>JBQCGN010000207.1:0-3530 GCA_051955655.1 Candidatus Nitrosocosmicus sp.
AAACTGCATGGCTTGATACAATCCACTTTTTGTTATCGTTTTTGTCAAAATAGGATTTACAAAATATTTTTGAGTGATATTGAAAAAAAAAAGTAATATGACTCACTCAAAAGCAAATACTGTTATCTAAAATAAAATGTCAAGCTAAAAAAATTCCTTTATTTTTTTTACTTAATCATTGCTACTTTAAGTTAAATTTTAATTTTTAAACGGATCTATATCCAAAGATTTTGAAATTTAGATATCTATTTCTAGATAATAGAAGTTTGCAATAAAAAAAACTCCTGTAACAAAAAATTTATTATAAATGGAAAAATATTATTTCTCATGGAGAAAAAGAAATATTCAAATAAATTGTTAAATTGGGTACGTCTAATAAAAGCATCAAGAAAATACAAAGTTACGGCTTAGTTAATTTAATGCGTTTACAATAATAACTTCTCTAATTTCTTGTAGTTCAAATGTTTCAATTAATTTTCGGTACCGAGCGATCATTGCTTTAATTTTGTCCTTAACAATGATAAATTTGCTTTGATCTGATCTGGTTAACAACAAATTTTTTAAATTTTTAAAAAAAATAATAAAGTAGATAAATTGTTCCTATTTAATAATCAGTCTCGTTTGAGTGACTCTGACTCTTTTTATCTTCTTTGTTATAAATTTATTTTGTAATGACATGATATATGTTATGGAACATGTAAATTAAAATAAATATTTTTATCTTTATATATTATTATTAGAAGCAAAAATTTTCGT
The DNA here is from genome assembly GCA_051955655.1 of Candidatus Nitrosocosmicus sp. Taxonomy (GTDB): domain Archaea; phylum Thermoproteota; class Nitrososphaeria; order Nitrososphaerales; family Nitrososphaeraceae; genus Nitrosocosmicus. The sequence goes on from JBQCGN010000207.1 coordinate 757, forward strand.
TACCATTCAAATGCCTGCACCTGTTCCATAATACATATGATCTTCTCTGTGACCCCCTTGTCCTTTACCTATATTTTTATAATCTGCAACAAATTCTATGGATTTTACCCATTTGACCATTTTAAATCCAAGTTGAGTTTCTACTCTTAATCTAATAGGGTAACCATGAGGGACATCAAGTGGCTCCCCATTCATTTCATATGCAAGAATTGTTTGAGGATGTTTTGCTGTTTCGATGGATATTGCTTCATAAAACTGATCACCTTCTGTATATTGAAAAGAATAAAATATTACAAATTTAGCCTCTGGAAGGGGTTTGCAAATTGAGACTATACTGCTCATAGGTAATCCCGCCCATTCGCCTATTGCTGTCCATCCCTGAATACAAGAATGTTCGGTTATCTGTATCTCTTTTTTTATCGACTGTATGTCTAAAAGTGAAAGTTCAAGTGGATTTTCAACTAAACCGTGAATTTTAAGTTTCCATCCTCTAAAACTAGTTTCAAGTAATTCTTTGTATTCCTTTGTTTCGGGAGGATATCCGTTCGCTCTAAAAAAAGGTGTAATCGATGATTTAGTAAATTTTTGTCTTGATTCAGCTTGATTAAAAAGTAAATGTTTTAGAGGTTCAACTACATAACCTAATTTTTTTTGTATTAACCGGGGTTTTCTAAGTGAAATTCCTGTTGCCCAAAGCTGAATTGCAAGAACAACAATAACAAAAAGTGCGAATATTCCAACGGCAATTCCAAAACTAGTTGCCTTTCCCAAAAATACATTTCCCATGTTCTCAGAGAAATTTGTTAGCAAAACCATGGATATGTGGATTATAATAAACAAAACAAATCCAACCATACCTAGGAAATGAAGACTGCGAGCAACTTGCCTTCCTCTGAAAATTCTAGGATACCATGGAAATCTAGCTCCTATTGCAGGAGACATTGCAGCACCTGTTGCAATCATAAATGGACCAAGAATAAATACTACTCCAAAATATGCTAATTGTTGAATTGGATCGTATGGGTTGCCCGATGATGCAGCAGAGAAATTTAAAGTTGAATATTGTATCATCGTATGGATGGCCTCAGGGATAATGGTCCAGGATGTTGGAACAAGCCTTTGCCATTCATCACTTGTAAATAGAAGAGAATAATATGCGATACCATTGACTATCCAAAAAACAATTGAAAAAAAATGCCAATGACGGCCCATTCCAAGGTTTTTATGTCCCGGTAAAGCAAGCCACGATGGAAACGATTCCTCCTCTTCAAGTGAAATCCATACTTTTTTCTTAAAACTGGGTAAAAATTTCTTTTTTGTAAATTTTATCCACTCTTTTCCTGGAACTGCATCGTCGTTCCAGTATAGTTTTGGAAGTGCACTTAAGATCTCTATTCCACTTCTAATTAAAATAACTATAAATATCAAATTAATAAAATGAGCAAATCTGAGCCAAAACGGAAAGTCATTAAATACCAATAAAAACAGATATTTTTTTTACTATATATGGGATATCGTTAGGTTAATAATTATAAATAATTTTGTTTTCCATTATTCTTTGCCTTGTTTTCCATCAGTACTTTTTCGGTATCTCTTTCTCCTTCGTGGATTAATTTCTTTATTCTATATTTAGAAAAATCGGCATCTTCTAATATATAATGTAAATCCTCTTCCTTTCTTCCTATTCTAATTACATCTGTTATGGCTGCGCCATGTTTTTCAGTTATTGCATCATATTCTTTGTCCAATTCTTTGATTTTTGCTTTTGTTTTTTCATCTACCTTTGCATCAGATGAATTGATAATCTTGTACATTTTTTTTAAAAGATTTATCGATTTTTCATTTACCTTTAGCATTTCTATATTTTTGTCTGTTTTGTCCATGAAGATTATGTCTCTGGCCCTGTGCCATACCTCAATCATGTTCTTTGGAATTTCTTTTTGATTTCGGGGAAATACGTCAACAATGTAAAATATTTTATCATTGATAGGCGAGGCTCTTATTACCTCTAGCATAGGTGTATTTGTAAGAAGACTTCCATCCCATAAGTATTTCCCATCTTTTTCTGTCCATCTGATGCCATAACAGGGGTAGCTTGCACCTGCAAGAATATTATCTGCATCTATATCGGTATGGACATTATCAAATATTACTGGTTCTCCTCTTTGTATGTCTGTGGAGGTTATGATTAGCCTTGATTGTCCTTTCTCTCTTTTGTTTTCATTAACATCTATTTTTTTTAATTTGTTAAAATCAATATAATTCATCAGAGTTCTCTTTAGAGGTTCTTTGTCATAAAGAAAGGTCCATTTATCAGGAAAAAGAAAATCGGGGTTATTTGGCATAAACCATATCGGTTCAAATGCTTTTGGAATACCATAGAATATGGAATGAAGAGAAAATAACATAGCTCTCATTTTGTTTGGCGAGATATGTGGTAATGATAAAATTGGATAGTTAGGGACTATGTCTTCGGATAGGTTTAGCCAAAAATCCTCCAGTATTGCTGGGACATCTTTACCACCATTTTGGGCAGCTGTTATTATTGAAGTATTAATAGCTCCAATAGAAGAGCCTGCTAATACATTAAAATCCACGCCTTTTTTAAATAGTGCTTTGTAAACTCCACATTCATATGCCCCAAGAGAGCCTCCGCCTTGAAGTACCAGTATAGTATCGAGATTCACTACTAACTATCACTTTTAAATAATATTATTTTTAACTTTTTTCCTTCCCCATTATTGCACTTGACTTACATCTGGTTTGAAAATGAT
>JBQCGN010000208.1:0-3148 GCA_051955655.1 Candidatus Nitrosocosmicus sp.
ACAAATGTAAAAAATAGAAATTGTAAATTAATTCTAAAATTTACAGCATGTAGTTATTGTAATAGAAATATATGCGCAGAATTATAGTACAATCATAGAGACGTTATATGGCAGCAACGATATGATCAAGGTAAACATGACTGTTATATTTGTTTTTATTAAAGAGAGCCGGTGTTTTTGATGCTCCCGTAGATAGTGTATGGAAATTGTCTAAAGCACCTGCTATAGATGAAGCCAAGATTCATTGCTAAAAACATTGTAACGGGAATGGTAATATTAACAAATGTTCATTAATAGTTGGGAAGAAGAAAAAGATGTTAATGAATAGCCTATTAATATAAAGATGAAGGGAACAATCCTTTATACTGTAAGTGTAGCATTTGAAGCAATAGAGACCTATTTGCAAATTCTACCTATTTCATTTAGTATATCAACAGATGATAGCAAAACTAATGTAGTAATGGCAGGACTCTGGATCACTATCGATTGATGCCTTTATTGGTGATGGGGAAAGCTAAGGTCTATTGTATTGTTAAAATTTGAAAAAGTATTCTATCAAGGTTGTGACTGTGACTATTTAAAAAATATTTAAAAAAATATTTGATCTATTTATATAATTTTTACGGATCCACCACTATTGTTCCTACCATATTGGGATGCAATCTACAAAAGTAGGAATATTCCCCTGAAGTTGTAAATTTGTGTGAATAAGATTTAGAAGGGGTTATGAGCGACGTTAAGCCCGAATCAAACAACTGTCCTACATCTTGTGAATTTGGTTTTCCTGATGAGACCGTGTGAATATTGTTGTCGTTATTTATCCAAGTAACTGTGTTTCCTATCTTTATTTTGATTGGATTTGGTGAAAATGCTTTATCGTTAAGAGTGGTTGCTCCTTTTACTATTGAAATGGATGCACCGTTATTTGTTAAAGCAGATAAAGATGTGTTACCAGAAGAGGATGAAGGAGAACCATGATGCATATCCATCATCATTTTGCTCATCTCTGGTTTATTGTCTTCTTCTCCTCCTTGGGGATTAGGACCTGCATTGGATATATCGGTTATCTTTCCATAAGGATCTGCTTTCTGTAATGATCTTGTTAGATTCATCTGCCATTCATTCATGTTTATACTCTTTTTAATTGCAATATCTTTTCCATCAACTGCGTTTGCTGGTGGATCTGTTACATTAAAGTAGCCCATCGCCCCTCTTTCTTCCGGTATTCCATGGAAATGAAAAGTATACTTACCTGGCCATGGCCATTTTGCCTCTAATATAGCTGTATTTCCTGATGCCAATTCCCAAGATTGAACTTTAAATGGCGGATTGCCCCAAATCCCAGAAGGAATTGCGGTAAATAATGTTCCATGAATATGCATACCATAGGCAGGAGAAAGGCCCAAATTTATAAGATAGATTCTTACTGTCTCATTTGTCATGGCCGGTAAAGGATGCAATTGATATTGTTCCGCATAGCCATTGAAAAAGTAGTATTCTGGAAGAGGCTTCAACTGATTCTGAGTGTCATATTCTCCATCAACAAGAACATATTCTCTTGCTGGAGGTAGCGGAGTTTTGGGATATACTATAAAGGCACCATATAGTCCCATCCTTACATGCTGCATTACAGGAGGAACATGACAGTGATATGCTAATGCTCCGGCAGGTTGTGCTATAAAATCGTAGGTATAAGAGCCATTTGGTGGTACCATTTCAAAGACTCCATCCATATTACTAGGATGATCACCGTGAAGGTGTACAGTATGGGGTAAAGGCGTTTTATTTATAAAATGGACAATCACTCTATCGCCTTCGGTTGCTGTTATAGTGGGACCTGGAATAGTTCCATTATAAGTCCAAGCATCGACTCGAAGACCAGGAGCTATTTCTAATGTGGTGTTTTCAGCTATCAGAGTATATTCATGAGTTCTAGGAGCTAAAGATAATTGTTGTTGGTATTGTTTGGTTGAGTTAGAAGTGGTATTATTATTGTTATTGTTGGTGGCATTGCTATGACTGTCACTTTGGGGGGCTTTTGATGATGACGATGAGAAATTTGCAGTTAATAAAGCATTTGCAGTATTTCCCACAGTATTAAAAGTTATTATATTTGTAACGATACTCGATAAAATAATTAAAGCAATAGAGAATAAAATAGCCGTTTTAATTTTATACTTATTCTTTCTTATTGTCATCTACTATAATATCAAAGTACACAAAACCCATTTAATCTTTCACTATATATTAAAGTCAATATATTACAAGCTTATCGATTAATTAATTATTGACATCCATAGTAAAAGAAGGAAATGACGATAAATTGTCTTATTATCCAGTTATTTCTTTAAATCTTTTGAATTCTATGGGTTTTGCAACCAAATCTTTCATTTTGGATCGTAATTCTACTGATTCAGCATTTTGATAATGTCTATCATAATCTTCTTGACTTGCCCATACTTCATCAAACATTAATTCATTTGGATTTTCAATTGAAGAATAGAAAGAATAAAAAATATTTCCTTCTCTTTTTCTTGGTGGATTAACAAGAGGCAAAAGGAGATTCATTATCTCTTGCCTATTTCCTTCTTTTGCTTCGATTAATACAATGACTCTAATTTGTGAACCTTTATCTGAACTCATTTGTTGATTGTTTTTGGTTAAATATAATAAACTTTGCTACGATTGTTAATTGATTGTGATGCAAAATATTATTATCCGGATCTATAGGGTTGCAATGAGTGCCTTCTAATTGCTTTGTTGCATGATTATTTTTTTATCGTTATTTGATAGCGTTTTATTGATTGACTCTCGTTATGGATAAACTACTTTTTTAACGAGTTTTCTAACATGCAACAAAGCAGTTTATTTTAACTTTTCAAATTTATCTATTATAATAATATATTTTATATCTGTAAATTGATATTTTGTTATTATCAATACAGTAATTTTGATGTTAACTATACTTTCAAGTTATGTTATTTTAAATAAAGTAACAAGATCAAAATTACAGCTTGCCTTCGGCAGGGATATATAGAAATTAGTTTTTCTTGAATATTTAAATTTTGTGTTAATCTTTAAAAATATGTTTTAAATATCTTGTTCAAAAAAGCAACATTTTTTAGATAAAAATATTTAATAATCAATA
>JBQCGN010000209.1:0-4269 GCA_051955655.1 Candidatus Nitrosocosmicus sp.
ACAAATATAAAGAATATTTAAAAGTTTTTAGCGCTCAATCGCTAGAAGTAAATCCAAAATTAGTAGGACTGCCAGGTTCTCCTACTATTGTTTACAAAGTCGAAAAAATACCAAGAGCAAAGGCAAACAGAAAAGCAGACATTATTGATGGCTATGACCAAAAAAAAATAGAACAAATCGCTGGTCGAATATATGATATTTTAGGGAGAACCGCCAACAAATGATACCATCACAATCACGTATTCCTGAGACAAAAACAGATACAGAATTTTCGCAAATACATTTGAAAAATAATGATTTAGAAAATATGGAAAACCAAATAGAAGAAGACAATGACTATAGACATTTGTATGTTGTATTGGAACAAGAAGAAGGTACATTATTGCCCGTAAGTTTTGAAATGCTGGGAGAAGCAAGAAGGCTGATGGATGATTTCAATAGCAGATACAACCCAAAAGAAAAAGTAGTTGCAATTATACTAGGATATAATATAAAACATTTATGTAAAGAGATAATCTATTATGGGGCAGACGCTGTAATATGTGCAGATCATCCAGAGCTCTATTATCCTAGAAACCTTATATATACCAAAACGATATGCCAAATTGTAACAGACAAATCTTGTGCTCAACAGGTATTGGCGTCCTCATCGTCAAATCTCATATTCAAAAAACCTCGGTACATGTTTTTTTCAGCAGATGATGCGGGAAGGCATTTATCCGCAACGGTCATGGCCGAATTAGAATCAGGTCTGGCATCAGACATAAATAAACTTTTAATTAATGATTTAGAGATAAGACATGAACACAAAACAAAGGGAAAGCCAATAACGTATGAAAAAACTTTAGAAATGTATAGACCCGATTTTTCAGGCTTTCTTTGGACCACTATACTCTGTTTAGATAATCTTAATCCAGAAAACAAAAAGAAATTTCACCCGCAAGGATGCAGTATAATTCCGGGAGTTTTCTTACCGATAAAAAGAGATGACAATAGAGAGGGAAATATAATTGATTATACGCCAACTATTTCAAATGAGGATCTTAAGATAAAAATAACAAATAGAAAAACAATCAAAAGCAAAGTTAGTTTCAATAATAAAAAGGTAATAGTTAGCTTTGGAAGAGGCATTAAAGAATCACCTGAGCAAAATATAAAATTGATAGAAAATTTTGCAAAGGAACTAGACGCAGAGATTGGAGTATCGTTACCTATATCTAAGAAACCATATCGTATCAATGAAAATCTGATATCGATATATATGATCCCCGATCGAGTAATTGGTACAAGTGGTAGAAAGGTAAATCCTTTACTATATTTTGCAATAGGCATAAGCGGTGCCGTTCAGCACATTTCTGGAATGAAAGAATCAGACTTTGTGATATCAATCAATCCAGATAGTACTGCTCCGATAGTTGATGAATCAGACATTTTGATCAAAGGCAAGATGGAAGATATTTTGCCTAGTTTAATTAAAGAATTAAAAAAATTCAGAGAGAAAATACAAATACCAAAGGAGGTGAGGCAATAATGGAAAAATTCGATGTAGCAATAATTGGAGGTGGTTCTGCAGGTCTTACTGCATTAAAACACCTTTCAAATCTAGGGAAACAAGCAATTCTTTTAGAATCTGGAAAACAAATAGGATCAAAAAATGTCTCAGGTGGTATATTATATTCGAAAAGTTCATCCTCTCAAAGACTATACAATGTAGAAGACGTATTTGATAATTTCATAAACGATGCGCCTTTAGAAAGAAAGATAACAAAGTATATACTTTATACAACATCTAAAGATAAAATATTTTCTCTTGATCTGACTCCTGCTCATAATTATCAAACAAAATTTGGATACTCTGTTTTGCTTAACCGATTACTTTCTTGGTTTGCAAAAGAAGCTTCTGATCAAGCAGAAAAAATCGGCGGCGGTATAGTATCAGGAGTACATGTTAAATCTCTAACATGGAAAGATAATACAGAAAATACTATTGTTCTCGAGACGGACGAACTTGAGCCGTTTCAAGTAAAAGCAGTTATCGCAGCAGATGGAGTTAATTCTGAAATAGCTCAGATAACAGGTGCTCGAGAAAAATTTACTCCATCTGATCTTTATCAAGGTGTAAAGGTTGTAGTAAAGTTACCTGAAGAAATAATAGAAAAAAGGTTTGAAATATCAGAAAGTGAAGGTGCTGCATATCTTTTTGCAGGCGACATATCGCTAAATCACATTGGAGGAGGGTTTCTTTATACAAATAGAGACACTATTTCAATTGGTGCAGTATATCACTATGATTCTTTAATTAAAGAATCTGTAGAACCATACAAACTTGTTAATACATTACTAACAAATCCATTTGTAATGGAATTGATTAAAGATGAGATTCCAATAAATAAAGATGATTATAAAAATTTCACAAAAGAAGAGGAACTCAGAGCTCGTTTTAAAGTTAGTAAATTGATTAATACATGGAAGGAACTTCATCATGTATATTATTCACAATCAAGTACTTCAGAATTGATAGCAAATGGTCGATACAAAACAAAAGAGGAAATTAAAAATAAAATAGATTCGTTAAATGATGAATTAATTTCAAAATACGGGATAAAATTTGATGCAAACTATGTTGAATTAGAATATAGTGCAAAGTTAGTGCCTGATGGGAAACTTTGTCGAATGAGAAAACCCTTTTTTAAAAATATTTTATTTGTTGGAGATGCTGCAGGAAGAGGTATATTCACAGGGCCTCGTATCGAAGGTCTGAATGTTGGTATTGATGATGCCGTAAGAGCTGCAGAATCTATTTCACAAGCCATTGATCACAACCATCTTAATTCTGAAAACTTGGGTAAGATGTATACAAGATCAATTGAACAGAGCCCTTATACAACAGACATGAATAAAATTGATAAGAACTATGTTGGAACTTTGATTAATTGCACAAAACAACTTCCAAAAGATTCATTGAGTTATAAATATCGACCTATTTTTAAACTAATATCAAATGATCTAATCAGAAATATTTTAATAGATTTTGCAAATACTATAGGATACAAGAGAATTTTACCAATTTTACAATCAGATAAATCTTATATCCAAATTCCTATTGAAATTGCATCTAAAATAGGTAAAGATATACATAAAAGTTATTCTATTAGTATACCAACAATTGCTGATCGTATTGCAAAACTAGAGTATAATGATGATCCATTATCACATATTAAAGTTTTAGAACCTCAAAGTGACTTTATGAAAAAAATGGTTATATTATGTCCTACTAAATGCTATAGCATTGAAAATGAACAGGTAATACTTCAACATGAAGGCTGTATAGAATGTGGAACATGTGCAAAAGAAACCGAGTGGAGACACCCACGAGGAGAAAAAGGAATAATATACCATTATGGATAATAATAACTCGCAGTTACTTTGACCTGTATTCTTTGTTGCAAAACTTTAGTTTTAAATCCACTATGTCTAATTGATGATTATAGGAACATTTGCAATTGTTCAACCAAACTCCCACTTGATTACATCATACAAGAAATATGTGCTTCACTTTTACACTTTCTGAATATAGATCGTCTATAATATCTTTCAAACCTTCAAACACAATATCAACGGATTGTCTGTCTTTTTTTATTAAGATTGGACCCATGTAGGGTTTCCAAACAATTTTCACCGAACCCATTTGCCATACGGAACTAAATCCCACCGAAACAGATATCTATACTAGCAACATTATTAATCGATTTTTAAGTAGAAATTTGTCAGGTTCTTTCTGCTGTAAAGAAATATAACACTATATACTATAACTCATTTAATAAATTACCATTGATTCTTTGATATTTGGTGTCATAAGTTGCCGTTCTAAGGCTTTTATATATATCACATTTACATTCATATACATTTGGCATTGAATAAAGAAACAACGAGACTCTTACATTTAGAATGTCTTTGTCATTGGGAAGAAACGTTAGGCGGTATATAATTGGCTACAGGAGAACCATGATGATGGATAAGCAGCCACTTGTTTAAATCATTTTGTTCAAATATATTAGTTGCATTGATCCCAATCTTGATAACTTGTCCGTTTTCTGCAGTTGTTTCAATATTCTCTAAACATACTACTACTGCAATATTATTATCAAAGATTCTTACTTTTGTATTTGAAATTATAAATTTTATTCTCTCTGTATTGTTAAATATTGTTATCCAACTTTCTTTTACTGCAAGCCAACCAGTGAATAAATCCCAACCTGGATGTATACA
>JBQCGN010000210.1:0-3565 GCA_051955655.1 Candidatus Nitrosocosmicus sp.
ATTCTGGTTTTAATGAAGTACCTGAAGGATAGTAATTGAAAAGATTTCCATGGAGATGGAAATTATTCAATGCATCAAACTCTAGCATGTTAACTAAATAGATACGATAAGGTTTTCCTGTTTCGAGATGGATAGGGTGGTCCATATACTCAAAAGCAACTCCGTTTACAGTATAAACTTGATTTGCATGATTGTTTTCTGGAAACTCCCCCTTTTTAACTTCGTCTACAGTTGGAATTCTATCTACGCCACTATAGTTTAGATTGTAGCCATTCATGAGCATCGCCATTTCAGTCATTTGAGGTCTTGGTGTTTTTGGGTCTATTATCATCATTCCATACAAGCCTTGGTTAATATGTTCATCAACGGGTTCTACATGACAATGATATGGATAAACTCCAAATGGTTGAGCAATAAAACTGTATGTAAACGAATGCCCTGGTTCGACTAACCCTGAGTTACCGCTTGCCCCGGGTATTCCATCCATTGTACCATCATGAATAGAGTGCATATGAATAGAGTGAGCATGCATACTATCTTTGCTATTTATAAGAGTAATATGAATAAGATCTCCCTCGGTCATTCTCATAGTGGGGCCTGGGATTGAACCATTATATGTCCATGATGAATTGAAAGTCAGTCCATTATTTGCAATTGGTATGTTTGTATTTTCTTGAGCGATCAAAGTAAACTCGCGCATTGTTGTACCATTTTTCAAAACAGTAACATGTCCACAGCTAAAATGTATCAAATAAGTAATTCCATTTGTAGGTGTATGTTGATCTTGAGTGCAATTCTTGAGTTTGTCATAGTCTTGTACAGAAATTTGAGTGGTACGTGTATTACTATTGTTACCATTTATTGTTGAACTGTTTGATGGAGTATTAAATACATCAATTGAATAACTTGATGTTATTAATGATAAAGAAAAAATGATACATAAAGTAAATGTAAAAGTAATAGTAATTATTTTGGTATTGATACTCTTTGCCATATCTTTAAATCGATGACTAGACAAAGCTACTAAAAAGACGATATACAGAAACATAAATCTATATCTTTCTAATGGAATCATTTATTATATGATTATATCATTATTAAAAAGGTTAGCAAAATTATTTATTATTTATACTCTTTCAGAACAAATAAAACCCATTAATTTTGTTAATCTGATTATATTGCTGAACCGATGGTAAAATGTGAACTCCTGATGGCTCACTAACAAGAATAGTACTGTTCAATTGCGCTTGATAGTCAGTAACTAATTAATCAAACATTCTTCAATAATCATAATCTTCACTATAGATGTTATATTAGTTTCCTTTTCTCAATTACATTATCTGTCTATTTGATATTATTTGCTGGTTAAATACGATGAATTAAAACATTTTGGTACATTCGAAGAATGCTCTATTTTTTTTCAAAAGAGTACAATAAGGTCAGATATTAAAATATTATTGCTTTGATGTTTTTTTCCTGGGCCAATAAATAATGACAAAAATAAAACCGATAATCGGAATATAAATATAATAATAATTTATCAAAATCGATTCCAATGTATTATAAAACTGGTTCATATGCGAATCAGTTACATTTAGCTCAAATACAAAGTTCAAAACTTTATTTGTAAAATATATATCCTTTACATCTACAAATAAAAGATATTTTCCAACAGTAGGAAAGATTGACTTGAAACTATAGTGTCCCCCACTAATAATTACTGGGGTATGTTGCAAATTGGATACTTTGTCATTTTTTATTAAAGATAAGATTGCTGGAATCTCTATTATCTCAGAGCCTCCTGCTCCAGTGCTCGCGTTTGAGAGCGATGTTATCCTTAAAAGTATATCTATGCTTTTATTTGACAGAATATTTGAAGGATTTGTGGACAATTCAATCTTATAATTTCCATTTATCTGAGATTGACTGAGAGTTCCATTATTATTTTCGTTGTTATTTCCAACCAACGAGTGCCCATAAACACAAATAAAATTACTATTAAAAGAAAAATTTAAGGAGAAATATAAAGATAAAATAAAAGAGGATAACAGAAACATTGACAATGGAATTGTATTGATTACGTTTTTAATAGTCATTAGATTAAATACCAAATCTGATAATAGAATCTCTAATTTTTTGTTTATTTAGTCTAAAATTTATAATACCAATTATTATTATAATTATTGATAAAATTAAAGATATTAAAGAAAAATTCAAATTTAATGTGTTTGATGTAGGATTTGTATTGATGTTATCTTGATTTATAGGTGTTGTTGTTGCTAAAGATGGTGGTGAAGTTATAGAGAGAAACGATGCTGTAATTAGTACAGAAATTCCTAAAAGTAATTCGATTTTAACTGATTTGTTAATAGTATCGGGAAAACTATCTTTTTTTCCTGCACCGTTAAAGATATTTAAATCATAATTATTATTATTGTTATGGTTACTAATTAAAATATCCTTTGTGGATTTTATAGAACTTAGTATTTTATTTTGATTGTATCTGCCAATTAAAATCATGGGAAAAGCCAAGCTCAGTTTTATTATTAGTATTTTACCATATATGGTATAAAAAATTGCATCAATACTTTGTAAATGGATTAAAGCTAGATATAATCCGGTAATCCCGATTATGCAAAGAGACACAATAGCTATATAGGAAAAATAAGTAAGCAAGAGTAAAATTTTATGAGATTCTTTTATTTCTTTTATTTCATTATTTTTATTGTCAATAATAAGATAACTATCACGTCTTTTTAATATTATAAGTGAAATATAAAACAAACCTCCTACCCATATAGAAACGGCTATAAAATGCAGCCAATCAATAGGCACAGCAAAGACTGAAAAAGTCTTCAAAGCATTACTATGGCTAACCATGCTATTTGAAAAAAGATTTATCGATGCAATAATGATCATCACAGATAAAATTATTGGGACAATAGACGGACGGTATAAATTTTTTTTATTTTCTTTTTGGCTTTGAATGCTTTCAGTTTTGCCTCCATTTTTTTGCTTCCTTTGTAACATATAATGACAAGTAATCACTCCGATAAACAACAAAGATGTAATAATTCGTATTATCCAAACTTGGCCAACAGATGTAGAATATAATATGGAAAAAGCAACAGAGATATCAAGCTGAATTTGATTAGATAGTTCATATGCTTGAAGTAATATTGCACCTGTAGATGCAGATATTATAGATATACAACCTAACAGCAATATCTTTGTAAATCTTTTTTCAAAAGAAAAATCTTTATTGATAAAATTAGTTTTATTTCCTTCGCTTTGAATGTTAATCCTGTTTGAAACTATTCTGAAAAATAAATGATTAAATGTTATACCTAAAACTGACACCTGAGATATAATTAAAATGGATTTTAATATTGCATCATTGGTGGATGTTACTGCTTGTGTTTCTCCTGTGGGAGATACCGTGTCGCTACTTGGATCGAGCTCTTGTTGAGAAAACGATTTATTTGAAATGGGGAATAATAATAGTTGAAATACACATGAAGACAACAAAAGTATCGAAACAATAAATAATATTTTTTTCATAATC
>JBQCGN010000211.1:0-3829 GCA_051955655.1 Candidatus Nitrosocosmicus sp.
AGTAAAATAAAAATTCTATAATTAAATGAAACTTTAATAGAATATCAATTTACTGTTAACTCTTTGATGCAAATTTCTCTATATGATCGGTTCCTTCTTTAAATGTTACAGACAAAGTATCACCTACTTTATAAGGACAGTTTGGGATTGAACGAGGTTGTTTGTCTGGTGGTTCAACTATACAAGTGCCACTACTATCTTTAATAACAACTTTGGCTTGGTCAGTAATATCTTTTCTAAAAACATCTCTAATAGGAAAACCAAATATTGCCTGGATGACAAAGAATGCGCCAACTATTACAATAATCACAATAGCAGCCAATTTTTTTCCAGACATTGTTGAAAGAACAGAAGATGAAGAATAGGAATCAAATTCATCATAGCCCATACTGAGCTATAATATAGTAAAATCATATATAAGGTTATTTTAATTTTAAACCTAGTGCCAAAACAAGAAAAAAATAATCAAATAAATATAAAATAACAAAGGAAAACTCTAGTAAAGAAAAAAATTGTGTTTGTCAGAATAATGGCATTAAACTTAAAGGAATTGAACAATTAAATCAAATCAAGAAAAACTATATGAAAGCAATTTCAAAATTAATATTTTTCACAAAATTATTTTCAACAAATAAGAAAATTATCGATATTCATTAATCAATCTTAGTGAAATCTAGTTGATAAATGAATAAATAACAATCTAATTTATTTTAGCAGGCTTTAGTTTAATAGAATATCAATAAGAATTAAAAAAAATAAAAAAAACATAAATGTAAAAGGCAAATTGACACTTGCTTGTTTTGAATAAAAAAGAAAAAAGAGCAAATAATGGCCGCTACCTCAATTTTTGATGAGTGCTAACTCAAAATGGATTTTCTGAATTAAGATTATTTCTTCATTTTTGTTATTTTTTTGATATTCATTTTTGTTATTTCAATATAAAACCTATCAAGGTTTTTGCAAAATAAGTTAATATTTTTCAAATACATCTAAGACTCTGCTTTGTTTAAATTATATTTATTAAAAAGTATTAATCTATTATTCTATCTTCCGTCCCTTTTCAAATCGTATCAAAATTAGCAAGTGATTTCCACAAATACCATGTAGCTATGCTCCGAAAAGGCTTCCAGTTGGAAGATATTTCCAAGATGCGTTTAGAATCTGGAAGATCCTGCAACCCGTATAACTTTTTAATGGCTTTTCTTACTCCCAAGTCACTCATGGGTATCACGTCTTGCCGGCCTAAACTGAAAATTAAGAACATCTCCGCAGTCCATCTGCCTATTCCTTTTACTTTAATTAGTTCTACTATTATTTCTTCATCGGTCATTTTAGGCAAAAGCGACAAGTCAAGACTTTTAGTATAAACCTTTGAAGACAAATCCTTTATGTATTCTATTTTTCTTGAAGATAGTCCAACGTTGGTTCTAAAAATCTCATCTGATGTTGAGATGATTTGATCAGGGGAAAGAAATCTTCCACCAAAATAATTTATAAATCTGCCGTAAATCGCATTTGCTGACTTTCCAGATAACTGCTGATATATTATAGATTTTATCAAGGATTCAAATGGGTCAGAATGCATTTGTAATGAGTACCTACCAATGGATTTTATCAGCATAGCCATTTTCGAGTCGTTTTGAGAAAGGAACTCTAAAGGGGACAAATCATTCATGTTCTTTCTTTCTGTGAGCAAAAACACAAGGAACTATAATATAAAATTATAAATCTGAACAAAACAATTTTAATATTAGCTCTAAAAGCATATTTAAATATGCTTTTTTTAGCTTGATATAACAGCAATAGTTATTGATTCTTTGAAAAGTTATTAGGAGCGATAATTCCAAATTAAGGATAACTTTTTTATTCTCTGTATAATAGTTCTTGATCGACAGAAAATAAAATCAATACAGGTTAAGTTAATGATTTTTATCGTTCCAAACAATGAAATTGGAAAGTTTTCATTTATCTTTTTAATTTAACCACTTGTAGTAGGGATAGTATTTAGATTGTATAAATTAAGCACTCGGCCTAAGATTTAACATCAAGTAAAAAATGTTATTTTTATATAATCAAAGAGTATTAGTATTATTATAATTTTTGGCATACCCCTTTGATAAAGTTATTGACAAAAGAAAACATGGGATAAAAATAGTCCATGATATTAACAAGGCTATTGAAATAGAAAAAAGGTTTTTTGAAAATGCAAAAGAGACAATTGATATCTTTATCGATCACAATGGTCCTGTTATGATCATTGAAAATAAATCATATCTAGCTAATCTTATCCACGCCAAAAAGAACAAAACGAAAACAAGATTTGCTACAGAAATTACAAAGGAAAATATTCGTTATTGCAAAAAAATAATCAATTATGTTAGCGAATTTCAACATATAGATGGATTCAAAGGTACAATAATGCTCAATGGATCAGAGTTTATTGGTTCAGCAAATGTTGGCCGCAATCATGTTTTAACACCAATTATTTTTAGCAATGAAAAAGAAGTCATAGAACAGCAAAAATATATAGTAGATTCTTTTTGGAAGCAAGGAACTGACTATACAAAGAGAATGGCAGAAATTGAGGAAGGTCTAGAACCAGAAGTTATTGAAACAACTAGCAACTCTTACATTATCCAAAATAGAATTTTTCATCTCTTAAACTTGGCTAATAAAGAAATATTAATAATATTATCCACATCAAACGCATTTCGCAGGCAATTAAAAGCCGGTTCTCTTGAAAAATTAAAAGAAATAAAACACAAAAAGCCCGAAATTTCAATTAAAGTACTTACTCCTATAGATACCCAAACAGAGAAAATAATCAAGTATATTTCCCAATTATGTGCTATAAAGTTCATAGAGCCCTTATCAATGATATCTGTATTAATCGTAGATAGGAAATATTGTTTAGTAGTAGAATTAAAGGATGATACAAAGGATAACTCTGTAGAAGCTATTGGACTTGCTACTTATTCTAATAGCCATGCTACAGTGTTATCTTTTGCAGTAATATTTGATACTTTGTGGAAACAAATAGAACTCTATAATCAATTAAAACTTACTGAAGCGTTTAAAAGCGAGTTTCTATCAATGATAAGCCATGAGCTTAGAACCCCGCTAGTTCCTATTAAGGGCTACACAGAGATGTTACTCAGATCAAGTAAAAGCAATGCTTTAAATGAGAAACAGAAAAAAGCTCTACAGACAATTCATAGAAACGTTGAAAAGGAAGAATCGTTAATAGAAGACGTATTAAACATTTATTTGTTTGAAACTGAAAAATTAACTCTATCAAAGACAGAGGTAGTTGTATCGGAGATAGTGGAAAATGTTATAAATGATTTAAAACCTTTACTTTTAGACAAATCAGTTACCATAATAAATGAAACAGAGACAAAGGTATTAGACAAGGTCTATTGTGATCAGAAAAGAATAGAGCAAGTATTGTCCAATCTAGTTAAAAACTCAATAGATTTTGTTCCAAAAGAAAATGGAAAAATTATGATATCTATAGAAAAAAGAAAAAAAGATAAAAATAAGAATAAGAACAAAGTCGTCGAGAATAGATATGCAGATAGTCAAAGGTCTCTTTACCATTTATTTACTGTAAAAGACAATGGACCTGGAATTCCAGAAGAAAAGTTAGATTTGCTATTTAAAAAATTCTACAAGATTGATACATCTGCTACCCGGAAGTATGGAGGAACTGGATTAGGGCTTGCAGTATGTAAAGATATTGTTGAAGCTCATGGAGGCAGAATATGGGTTGACAATGATCATTTAGAAAAAGGAACGACGATTAGATTTACTATACCAATACCATGAT
>JBQCGN010000212.1:0-5859 GCA_051955655.1 Candidatus Nitrosocosmicus sp.
ATTCTGGATTTCATGCCGATCTTTTATTTATAGACGAATATGATATTGATGTCTATCCAATGAATGATCCATATATGTCAGTGGTTCACCGATGTTCTGAAAGAACGATAAAAGCAATAATGATCGATGGAAAGTTTGTCCATGACAAAATTCTATTAAATTAGTCAAATAATGATAACGATTTGATGGTTATAATTAATGCAGCTATGAGTGTTGATGGAAAAATATGTACAAGAGAAGGAGAATCACAAATCTCTTCACAAGCAGATCTTATTCGAGTTCATAAGTTGAGAAGCCAAGTAGATGGAATTTTGGTTGGAATATCAACCGTAATCAAAGACGATCCTCTTTTAAATATCCGTTTTATAAAACATTTAAATGGTAAAAAAGATCCAGTCCGTATAATAATCGATAGCAAGGCAAGGCTTCCTCTAACATCAAAAATCGTAAAAACGGCTAAAGATGTCGAAACCATTGTTGTCGTAACCAAGAGTGCACCTGAAAATAAATTGGATGTTTTAAAAGAGAAACATCTGAAAATAATCATTTCCAGAGAGCAAGGAAAAAAGGTCGATATACGCAAGACCCTTAAACAGTTGGAAACTAATTTTGGAATAAATAAATTACTAGTTGAAGGGGGCGGCGAAATAAATTGGTCGATTATTAAAAATAATTTATTTGATAAGTTGATTGTGACTATTTCTCCTATGTTAATAGGCGGACAAAAAGCAGTAACCCTGATAGAAGGCAAAGGTTTTGATAAAATAAAGGATTGTAAAAAACTCGAAATATCAAATATATATAAAAGAAATAATGGAGAAATAATAGTTTGCTATACTAATCCTACAAAAACAAAATTATATTATTGAAGATCTGGACATTATTTTGTAGGGTCTGATCCCAACTGTTCAATTTTAAATCTTAACGCATCTTTCAATTTGCTGTTATCAACCATATTCAAAGGTTCGTTACATATAGGGCATTTGAAAAATAGCTCTATAGCATAGTCAAATTTTATCCTATCGCATTTTTGATTTCCACAATGATAAAATTCTGAAGATTCCTCATACTCTAATCTGCTTTGCAGTCTTTCTAGTATTTTCTTTTTTTGATTATCAATAAAATTATCCACATTATCTCTTTTAGCTCTCCATCTATACACAAACCAACCTTTTTTTTCATCCTTTACTCTAATACCAGTAATCAATGCTTTGCCAAACAGATCATACAAAACCTTGCGAATAATATTTATTCTAAGGCCCGTTGCAATAGCTATTTCTTCATCCGTGGAGTCTTCTGATTTTAGCAAGGCCTTTGCTACCTGGTTATATTCTTCTCCCCCTATTAATGAGGATATCTTTATAAAAGGATCTTCACTATCAACGTTACGCATAAAGGTATTTTATATTATGCCTTTAAATGATATATAGTTTCTGATCCTTAATTGAATGTATAAAAAATAAATAGAAATTGGGTAAGATTATTTATACATTTAACTTACTTGTTTAGTTTGTTTGAAGCATGCAGCTATTTCTGTTTTAGTAGGCACATTGTTGAAGAATTTTGGCAGTTGGGAAGAATCACCCTTTTTTACAGAATTAGTTATGCAACTGAAAAAATGATCCAGGTCGGTATTCAGTTTAGAATTTGATGCAGCAGATTTGGATGATGGCGATAATGACGCTGTTTCTTTCTCCGCAGCAAAAGACTTTTCGATATTTATATTTGAAGTAATAATACCAACAACTATTAATATTGAAAAAATTCCTAGAAGGCGAAAGCATGTCTCTTTTTCTACAAAACAATCCATAGAAAACATATAATGGTTTTTCATATTTTGCTTTTATAGGATACTAACGATAATTTACCATAATTATTAAAAAAAACTTTTTGCTATTGTGTATACTGAAATTTAACTCCCTTTATTTTTAGCTAATTATATAATATGTTTATTTATAGATTTTCTGTATGTTATCAATTTATGGAAATTATTAATTATAAAATTTATCTGTGATGATCAAAGATCGGTATATTTAATCTGCTCATTCTTTAAACTTTGGTTTGTTTATTTCATTTAAAAGTTGAAATATCGCTGAATAGTCTTTATTTTTTAATTCGCTACGATTATTAGCTTCGCTGAATAGTTTTTGAGATTCTTTAGTAATCGGTAAAGATATTTTCAATGAATTGGAGGTTTCCATAACCAAATCTAAATCTTTAAGCATATGTTTTAAATAAAATGATGGAGTAAAATCATTATTTATTATATTCTTCCCTTTATTTTCACTTATTCCTGTCTTTAGTTTTGAAAGATTTAATATTTCGATATATGTGCGTTGATCTATTCCTGAACGCATCGATAGAATAGCTCCTTCTGATAGTGCCAAATAAATTGCAGCTATGTTCAGATTTAATGCTAATTTCAATGAATTGGCAATACCGTTTTTTTCACCCAAATAGAAAATGTGTTTTGATATCGTTGAAAATATATTTTGTATACTTTCAAATGCGGCCATATTTCCCGATATCATCGCAATTAATTCACCATTCTCCGCATCGCGAGGGCCACCCATTACGGGAGCACTCAGTAGAGTTATACCTTTTTTTTCTTTTAATATTTCAGAACAATAAAATGATTGATCTGCACTGATGGTTGTACAATCTGCAATAATCAAATCATTGTTATTACTATCAATTACTCCTTGCTTCTCAAAGAAAATATCTTTTAAAGATTCAAAATCAGAGACACATGTAATAATAAAATCACTTTCGTCAGCTAAAGAACATGGAGTATGATATGCCTTGGCTCCTTTAGTTTCAAGCTTTTTTAGTTTTGATTCATTTCTATTATATATATTTATTATCAAACCTTTATCCAATAATCTTTCTGCAATACTGGAGCCAAGCATTCCAAGACCTATTATACCTATTCTTTTATTTTGTGTAAATGTCATGCTTTTTAACATTAAAAACCATTCTTAAAGTTATCTAGTATAACAATGAAAAAATAAGAAAAGTAAAATATGCAATAACACTGAAATTGATTGATGGTATATACTCTTTTAATAGGAAATAATTTTATTTCAAATAGTCCTAAAAAAGTAATGTTTTATGATATATTATTATTTGAATTAAATGAAAGCAACAACGATGGTCTACCATTAATTTCAACTATTATTTATAGTGACAATAATAAAAAATTAATTGAAATTGACGAAAATATATGCGAATATTGCGACCATTCTCTAGTAAAAAAAAGAGATGAAAAAAACCACATTCTAATAATGGAAGAAAGTGGTAAGATTGTATTTGAATTTAGAATATTAGATAAAGATACTATACTTGTAAGCGGGATATTTTTTATTAGTGAAAACCAGAAATTAGATGTTACGCAAAACTATATCATATTACCGTCTGGTAAATGGATTATGCATGATCGTATTAATTCAAATAATAAGGATATTATAATTACTAATGAAGGTATCTCCACATCTAATTAAATATTTTTTTGATAATTCTTTTTCTACAAGTCATATTCTTTTTTCTACATCAGCAATCCATTTGCCATTTTTTTTTGTGAATGTTATAGTACCGATAACTTTACCTCCGCTGTATACTTTCCCATATTCTTTACTTATGCCAAAAAAAGAATGTATGATATTGCCTTTCTCATGATAACCTGATTCAATAACCTTGATATTTAATTTTGAACTTACCTTTTTGAATATGTTTCTTGCTACTGACCATTCTCCTTCCCATTTAATAAGATCAAAATTTCCAAAGTTTAATGTGTTCAAAGAATTTTTTGAAATCTCGATTTTAAATGATTTATTGTTTTTGGAATTAAATTCATTGATCCATTTTAATGCAGAAATGCTTTTTCCTTTTTCGATTGCAAAATTATCGGAACTAGCCATAATAGAAATCATTTAATATATATTTTAATATTTTATAAGATTATTTTATTAGAAGTTTTTACAATTTTTTTAGACATATGTACAAGATGAAATCAATTATGAGAGATACATAATACAAATAAAGGATGCGGTTCACACGATTTATTATTTCTATAGTTTCTATATAATCTTTATAACTTTAATACCAAGTAATTTTTGCTTTCTAATACTTTTGTTTTTACTTTAATGTTATTGCAGATAGCAGGCAGATCAACCTGACAATTTCATTTGTTGCACCCATCACATCACCTGATATTCCACCGAAATTCTTTTTGGACATATATATTATTATTATACAGCTAATTATGGCCGGGATAATTAATTGAATCATAAATAAAGTATTTAATTTCCCTATTATTATTACCAGAATTACTGTCATCGATGTAGAAACGATAATTTTCTTCCTTGATTTCATGTTCTTTGTAAAAAGAGTACTATACCCTTCCCACGCTGATTGAGAAAAATAAGCTTGGAATACCATTGCATATTTTGCAATAATTTCTGAAATTAAGAGAGAAATTATTAACCTATCTATTTCCTTGTAGGATGAAATTGTTACTGTCATACCTATAAAATACATTATGATCGCTACTGCTCCTGCGGAACCCACAGCTGGATCGTGAATTACTTTATATTTTTTTTCTATACTTCCTTTCACCATTATTCCATCTGCAAAATCTGCAAGAGCATCTGTGTGATGTACTCCTGTTAGAATTATTATAAAACTAGTTATTATAAAACCCGAAATTAAATGATCAAAAAAATATAATGAAATGATTGCTATTGGAATATAAGTTATTCCAATAATCGCTCCTATTGCTGGAAAAAGGTACATGTTTTCTGATATGTTTTTTAAATCATTATTCCTAGAAATTTTATTTACTGGAATTATTGTTAAAAAGGAAATTATTTCAATTATATTTTTAATGACCAAAGAATATCGACCACCAATTTAATAGATTTAACAATATGATGATCGGAAATAAAAATACAGTTATAAATATCAAAGTGGCAATTTTGGTTATTTTTAGTGCAATTTTGCATTTTTCTATAGTGATCTGCTCATTCATATCACCAAGTTTATAATGTCCTATCTTTTCTAATTGGATTTTTAATGCCCCTGCAATAATAGACATAGGTATACCAGAATTCAAACTTTCTGTTTTCATTCCATCTCTCTTATATATTAAAACAGCGTTTTTCCAATCCTGTTTTAGAACTAGTGATGATAAAACAAGAAAAATTATAGACACTCTTGCAGGAATCCAATTCATTATTGTATCCATTTTGGCAGACATCCATCCTATATCTTTATAATATTTGTCTTTATATCCTATCATTGAATCAAGGGTATTTGTTATCCTAAACATTAATGCCCCCGGAATATTTAAAATCCCATAATAAAGCAATGGAGATAATATTCCATCCACAAAACTTTCAGCTATGCATTCTATCGATGCGGATAATATTTTTTCTTCTGAAAGCGTATTTGTCTTTCTACTAACGATCTTTGATAAATCATAACGTGCTTTTTCAATATCCTTTTTCTTTATATCATTTAATATGTCTTTGATGTGCCTATCCATTGCTTTTATTGAAAAAGTTGATTTTAAAATAAAAACGGATATAAAAATAAATGCGATCGTACCTATTGTATAAACCGATTGTATTATGATTACATATGCAAAAACACCCAATATACTTGTTAAAGACAATGCAAGTATTGATCCACTTATCTTTTCGGGAATTTTGAATTTTGCAAAATCTTTCTTTTTTATTTGTTTTGTAAAAATATCTATACCTTTGCCAATCCAAACATCTGGATGAATACGATTTGGGGGCTCTCCAATAAAATAATCAAAAGAAATTGAAATAATTATTATCAAAATAAGTTCATGTAATA
>JBQCGN010000213.1:0-4774 GCA_051955655.1 Candidatus Nitrosocosmicus sp.
CACCCCTTGTAATACCTTTAGATAAATAAGTTTGCGGTATATTCAAAGTTGAAATTTTATATTCAATGTATATTTATACGGAAATAGTAAAAACTCCACTACTTTTTGGACATTTTTTTGATAAGACTCAGATGCTTTATCTTAGTTATCAACTAAACTATTTCAATTTGATATACGTTATATGTGTATAGTAAAACGTAAAGGTACCGCATATCTTTGATTTTATTCCCTTGCATCAGTAATACCGTTCATATAGTTAGGTTACGTGTCATTTTAACTATATGTTCTACTTGTCCATTGTTTCTTTTTAAAATATTGTATCTGCTTTATTTGGTTTCTACTATCTTCTTTCTTATCTTGTTATGATGAAGCATTTTTCAACAGCGTCTACAAAGAACATCATCAATGTAATCAATGTATTAACCACAAAGTTCTATGAATTTCAGGACTTTATAGATTCCAATAGCACTTAGAGAAATACGTTTTCCAAAAACAGAGAAAATAAAAGACAATGATAAGAGAGACACTTTTACTAGGACCTATCGTAATAACAAATCTCATCTCAAAGGACAAAAGACAAATATTAAGAAGATTCTTCGATCAACTTAATCTTCTCAAGTCCATACATCCTCAATCCTTTAGAGCTTTGTATAGAAGGATCTGAAATAGCTCTTTTTATAGGATCTATAGCTTTAGGTCCATAGGATGCCAGAGTATCGATAACTTGTTTTCTGACCATTTCATTTGTTGTTCCATTTAAGAAATGGTCTATATGTCTTTCCATTTCACTTTCTTCGTCGCTTGACATTTTATTGTCTTATATCTCTACAAAATATATAATTTATATGGTTTGGAAAAATTTTCTAACCGTCAAAGTCACTACAAAATCACTTATCCTGTACGCTTTAGATAAACAAGTTATTTGATATAACTTATCTGTAGATATGACTTACTTTATACCAGGTATCCTTACAAAAATTTAGGTCTTGGATAATTCGGTAAGTATTTTTCAAGACTTGATAATCTTACATCAAAATTAGTATTTGTTGCAGTTACTTGTTAATTATGTAAAACAGGCCCAATAATTGGTTTCTGTTAAATCTCTAGATGTTGTTTTTGCGAGTTTAAACTGTTTTTAATCGATAGTATAAATCTAAAAAAATGCACTGTGTAATACTATGTGACGTTATATCGAGTAAATAAATATGAATGTGTAACAAAAAAGTTGGAGTTACAAAATAAATACCTTGAATAAATCCTGTTACTAAAATGATATAGTAGTTATAGAAGAAGAGGAGGTATAGAAGTCTCTATCAGTATTGGAATTTTATGGGGTCAATAAAAACTAAAATTTTTCTTTTTTCTTTTTCTATTTGAAGTAGCTGTATGAATGAAGGAATCGACCTTCCCATCTATAGAAGGTAACAATACCTAGCTAAAAACTTACGGTTTGTACACTAGAGTATCATGTCTTCTACAATATCTTAGTTACATTATAAACTGAATTATTATAACTTATTATCTATATAGTTGATTAGCTCATGGCAAATCATCAATCAAACCATTGTTCAAATATAGTGGCTGGCAAAATTCCGAACTCAAATCTAGATCCTTAGCGAGCCACGAAATGCCCTTCCGCTATAATAAGAAGGTGCACTGTTGTGATACACAAAGACATTGCCGTACCGGCGATCAGCAAAGAGGGCTCCGCCGAGTTTTCTAATATCTGACGGTGTTTTCAGCCAGCTCGATGTTTTTGTATCAAAATCTCCAAGTTTCTGCAGCTCTCTATATTGTTCTTCCGTTAAGAGCTCAATGCTCATGGCAGATGCCATATCAATAGCGTTATTTTCAGGTTTAAATGCTTTCCTTGCCTCCTGTCCCTCACGGTCGTAACAAACATGTCTGCGGCCTTTGGGACTTTCCGCTGAACAATCATTAAATATGTATTCGTTCGTCTTTTTATCGTGACTAACAACATCTGGTTCCCCGCCTGTTCTTTCCATTTCATTGAGTGACCACAGCTTTTCAGTATTACCTTCCAACTTTGTTTGTACATTAGCCCATTCTAGACCTTTATGACGATTCATGTTTTTCTCAAAACGGGATTTCAATACTCTGAGTAATTCTTCACATCGGTTTAGTGGCAACTCTTTTTTCGTTCCAACCTTTGAAACAGAGCCTTTTTCATTACGATTGTACATAATCCTAGTTTTTATCCAAGATTTATAAAATCATGTGTTGATACTGATATATACTTAGCTGCTCGCCAATTATGTCATATCATATTGTCATTTGTAGATTTGCCTTGTAATTCACTTCTAGTTCTATGAGTTTAAGAAAATATGCTACATTTCAGGGAGATTCTTCACTAGATTATGTTTTTAAAGAAATAAAAAATCTATTCACTCAATTATAATATGTCTTTGTAATATTTTCCATGCCTGCATAATTTCATAATCTAAAGTTTTCATATCTTTGCGCATTAATTTTTTATGCCGATAGTATTGAGATTCAAACCACCTGAATTCTTGCCAATACTCTTTGTCTATCTCTTTCAACTATGACATTAAGTGTTATTTGGATGATGGTCATAATGTATTCGCTACATCCACTATTTTAACAACGCCATTGTTGATGCCCATCTTTGTAGACTTGAATCTTACTTCGTTAATAGAATCTAATTGGAAAAAAAATACTCCATTAAAGATGTCTAAATATATCCATATCTATAAGCATTACACAGTGTATTTTTGTATAAATTTGAGATTACATTGATGTGGATATTAAAACAGGAATTATGATTCAGTTATTTCAGGTGATTGGTGATGGCGGTGAAAATGTTGATGAGATAGTGCAATTAACTGGTATACCTCCGCTAGCAATTCCAGAACATCCTGATGAATATGTGGTAGTGTAACCAGTAGGTCCTGATGCAGTTACCTTGTATTTGCCAGCATCTAGTGTAACAGAAGTTCCACTTGATGACCCCGAGAATGACTTTGGCGAAGGGTTATTGCCAGATACAGTAACGGTAAAAGCTGAGGGTAGGAACTTGCCTCCAATAACCTTTGTGGTAACTGTCAAGAATGTCTTTGAGCCTATAGGCGGTGTTGGTGATGATGCAGCGTAAACATGAAGGTAGCTGTATGATGAAAAAATTTCAGCTCCAGCTACTAACATCGACAATGTAATGCCACATATTAAGAATAAATTTACTAAATCTTTAAAATATTTGTTTTTTTGAAGATTAAAATTCATTATTTTGGGTATATGACCTAAATATATTAACTTTTTTTAAAAATAATGCTTATTCCAAAATAATTCTAAATTTGATTTCTTGAAAGTTATAGTGAATTTTTTCAATAATTTTGAGAATCCTGAAAAAATGTGTATCTTTATTGGTTTGAACCTCATTTCATTGATATAATATGACTTAAAGTGAAAGCCGGCTGCGACTTTTTTTATTATTAAAACAGGAATTGAATCGAAAGGAATTTTGTGCAAATGATCAGATTCATTTAATGGATTTTCTTATTGATACTGATCGCAGAAACAAATTATTTGTATTATTATATTTCAAAGGGAGATTTGTTGTGAATTCTTAGATCGTCTACTACTAACTAGGAAATCAGAACATCTCCAATGGATTATCTTTACCTGAAACAGGAAATGCTCTGTTAATTTCTTCAATATCTTTTTCTGTCAATTTCCAACTGTCATCAATACTTTTGCTATTTTCTATTATTCTCTCTGGATGAGATGTCTTTGGAATTGTAAATATGTTAGAATGCAAAGACAAAAAATTCAAAGCTACTTGCCTTGGTGTTCGTCCATGTGTTTTGGCAATTT
The DNA here is from genome assembly GCA_051955655.1 of Candidatus Nitrosocosmicus sp. Lineage (GTDB taxonomy): Archaea > Thermoproteota > Nitrososphaeria > Nitrososphaerales > Nitrososphaeraceae > Nitrosocosmicus. Next base: position 3,853 of record JBQCGN010000213.1, read on the forward strand.
TAGCGAGTACTTTTCCATTTGTGCTATTTGGAGAAGGAAAATTATTATGTCCTAAAGGAGAATATCCAACCACAGCTATTTTCTTACTTTTGCAGTATGGAACTATTCTTTTTTCTATCGCACGATAACCCAAATGATATAATACTTGATTACAAGCAATACGTTCATTTTGTAACGCTTGTTCTGATTGCTGTAATTCTTCAAAGTCAAAGTTACTCACACCAATAAATTTTATCAGATTATCTCTCACTAACTTTTCCATTGCTTTCATCGTCTGAGAAATTGGATTATTTGTACTTGGCCAGTGAATCATATATAGATCAAGGTAATCTGTTTTCAGACGTTTCAAACTATTTTGACAAGCTTTTATTGTACCTTCATAAGAAGCATTTGAAGGAAGGACTTTACTAGCTAAAAAAATATCTTCTCTCTTTCTACCTGCAATGGCCCGACCAATCAACTCTTCAGCCTTTCCATTTCCATACATTTCTGCTGTATCAATATGTGTCATTCCAAGATCAAGTCCAATTTGTAAAGTTTCAATTGCCCGATTATCATTATCATTATCAATTAACCATGTTCCTTGACCGATGATAGGAACATCAACATTTGTCCATCCGAATTTTTGTTTTATCATATCATAATAGTAATGTATACATCTCTTTTACACTTTGATTAACGTTTTTAATGCTCAATGACTCTTTAAACCGAATATCAATCAATTTGTTTCCTACGTGTTTACTTTACTTTTAAGTTTTTTCTATTTACATGCGAATCATGTATTGACTACTATGCGTATATTTGGGCTAATTATTTGAGGTTTTGTGTCTTATGAGATTTGTGACTTGCAATGCCACTTCCATTTATTCATAATAAACGATATGTTATAAATTACTCATAGACGGAAGAATGGTTTCTTTGA
>JBQCGN010000214.1:0-8053 GCA_051955655.1 Candidatus Nitrosocosmicus sp.
CAAAAATATATTAAATAAAAAGATCATTATAATAGTTGAATTATCTATATTATGACTAATACGCTAAATTTCATTTTAAAATTTTCAAGAAATGACTAATAACAATTTTATAAAAAAAAATGATGAAGGTGCTTTGTATAAGTACAAAATAATAACACCGCCACCATCATCTCAAAGGTTTGTTCCTTCGATATCTCTATTGAATTTTCCATTTGAATTGAAAGAAGATCAGATAGCTGCAGTAAATGCATGGATAAATAATGATTATAGAGGAACAATACTTTATAGTACAGGTACAGGTAAAACAGAAATTGCATTTGAGTGTGCAAAAAGATTAGCTAGTCTTTTTCTTCCCTCAGGTTCTCTTTCATCATTTGCAAATGCATCTGTAGTCAAAGACGCTGATGATTTGCCTTCAAAAGACAAAAACAATGATTTTTTGAACAAACATGCCAATCCTAACACCAGCACATCTAGTAATGATAATAGTACAAATATCTCTTATTCTTTTTTTAATATTTTATTTTTGGTCCCACGTATTTCGTTGATTGATCAAACAATCAATAGGTTGATCTCTTATGGCATACCAAAAGAGAACGTAGCAGCATTTTTTGGTGAAAGAAAAGAAATCGCCGAAATAGTGGTTAGCACTTATCATAGTGTTATAAAGAACGTAAGTCTTATAAGGCGTTCAAATATGGTAATATTTGATGAAGTCCATTTAATTAGGGATACCTCAAAATCATTTAGCAAGATCTTTGATTTTGTAGTGGAAGATTCAAAAAAAGCAATATTGGGGCTTACTGCTACTTTAGATAAAAAAGATTTTAAAAATAATACTATTCTTTCGGTTCTACCGCCAGTAATAGAATATAATGTTAAGAAAGCGGTAAAAGATAAAAGACTGGCAAAACCAGTTATTATCCCAATAAAAGTATCTCTTACAGACAAAGAGCTAAAAGAATATGAAACTTATTCAACCAAAATTAAGAATATTTCAAACAAATTCAAAAGGTATGATGCAAATTCGATGACTGATTTATTGAAAAAAGGCGGATTTGTAAGTGGAATGGCAAAGGCATGGTTTTCAAACGTAAGAAAGAGAAAGTTATTACTAAGTTGTGCGGAAAACAAATTATCTCATGCTGCAAATATAATTTCAAAAAAATTTCCAAATGAAAAAATCATGGTTTTTAGTGAAACCGTTGATTCTATTGAGAAATTACGTGATTTATTAAAAACTTGCAACATAGAATCAAAAGTTATTGATGCTAAAATAAAAACTAATGAGAGACAAACAATTTTAAATAATTGGGGTACTAGTTTCAATGTACTTTTATCGGTGCACACCTTGGAAATAGGATATGATGTTCCTCAGGTAAGAATTGAAATTATTTTGGCAACAACATCAAATATCAATCAAGTTATTCAAAGAATTGGTAGAGTACTAAGAAAATATGATGGAAAAAACATTGCATTGATTTATGTAATATATATTCCAGATACTAAAGATGATAATGTTATTGAAGTAGTACAAAAGGCTGTAGAAGAAAAAGAGGATGATCGAGTTAACGAAATATTAAAATATTCTGCCAAAAATGACATATCTGAAAAAGAAGAATTGATATCACTGAAGAACGGAGCAGACGAGCCAAATAATAATAATAATGAAACAATTTTAACTAGGACAGAAACTGGATTGAAAAACGAAATAAAACAAGTATCTAATAGAAGCCTTGTTGACAAAAGAGAACAGATTGAAAAAAAAGTTAGGAAAGCTTATACAATAATTGAATCTAGCCTCCACAACGAATCTTTTATAGTAGAACATGATAATGAAAAAAATTCATCTGGCAATAGTGGCGTCCCCGTAAAGGCAAAAGAATCAAAAATATATAGAGTAAAGAGCAGTACAAATAAAGATAAATTCTATCAGGTGGATTTAGAAAAAATGAGTTGTACATGCGCTGATTTCACATTCAGACATGTAAAATGTAAGCATATTATAGCAACAGAAATTATATTACCATAAATTAATAATATATTCTTTTATGATGAATCACAAATACCATTTATTTATTTCTTAGGCAAATATCATATTTTATCTATCTTGTTAATTGGACTTAATATTATATTGTATAATTCCTATGGATCGCAAAAAAAGGTCGTAGTATTTCATTAATCTTATTGCCGAAATTTAAATCTAATAGTAGTATTACTAATTTGTATGTCCACTGTCTTTTCAAATATTTCATTAAATATGGATTGCAAAATGATCTTATGATATAATGACCAGTTTTCACCCAATTCATGTTTTAAAACATATACATGAAAGCCGTTTTGTATTGAGTGATTTGTTTCTGTTAGAGAACTATTCATCCTTGTCTCAAACCATGAAAGGAAAGAATCAAGGTCCATTTTATTTTTCATAAATAACGAAATATCATGGACTGCATTCTTTCCGATATCCAATGCCATTTTTGATATTTCTTCTTTACTCATTTTACGGAATAGTTCTACAACTATAGGTTTTGCAATAGGAATCATTCCAACTTTAGACTCGTACATATCCCATTCAACAAAGCGTTTTAAAAGTTGATTTATCAGGGTATTCAAAGAAATTTGGTGCCTTTCTGATTCTGATCTTAAAATTCTTAATACGTTATCATCAATCCTGAATGTCATGGTAGAGGTTTTTTTTGGTGTGCCTTCATTCAGATAATCAGGATCATGCATCTACAGAATATTGATCATGATATAATAATATTCTTTGTTATTGTTGTTGATTATGATTTCTTTAACTCCTTTTCTTTGATCTCAGTGGAAATTTGCAACAAGGACAGCGTAATCCATCAAAACGGATGTACAAATTACATGAAGAACATCGTTTATATCCAAGACTATACGCTGATTGCTTTCCACCTCCAGTTTTATCATATCTTGTACATATTCCTTTACAACCCAACAGAAAAAAATTACAATGAAAGAAGATAAGCATTAAGTTTTGAATGCAAACATCTGCAAACAATAGATTTTGTAAATATTTTTTATCTGGTTATCAATTTTGAAAACTTCTTAAGATGTAATATTTATGTACCGTGAGATTTGTTTATCAAAAACCATTTAAATATGAATGAAATTCATATTCTTTTTAACTATATCTTTTAATCTTTATTTATAAATATTTAGATAACCTATAATATTTTATGATTATTATCTGATAAATCTTCCTTTAATTATTAGGATTTGAATCGATGATTCTGTTAAATATATCCTTAAATAATTCGTTAATGCAAAGATTGTGTCTGATCATGAATTCTATTTACAATGATTCAAAATGTAAACAAGGTAGTGAACTAATATCGCTAAACTAGATGATGAATCTAATTCATATAGTAATGATGATCAAGGCACTGACGATATAGTATATTCTTATATTAATGATGAAGAGAAAGACAAATTCAATAATACTATCTATTTGTGGTATAACAATAACAATGAGAATATAACACATAATGAAAAAACTAGAGTGATTTATGGAGAAGATGAAACAACAAAATTACTTTCACAAGTTTTAGGCAATTCCAATAACCGATTGGATACTTTTACAAATTCTATGGGACCTATACTGTTAATGAATTTTGAGCATTTAAGAAAAGCAATGAAGAATGTACATGATAGAGGAATAAAAATAAGATGTATTTCTGAAATATCCGAACACAATCTAAGTTATTGCAAAGACTTGACAAAGATATGTGAACTACGTCATTTAGATGGTATAAAAGGATGGAATACAGTAAATGAAACAGAATACATTTCATCTGCGCGTCTAAATGGGGGGAAGCCTTTTTCTTATCTTATTTATAGCAATGTAGAGGAAATAGTTGAACAACAACAGCTTATGTTTGATGGTTTTTGGAATACTGCAGTTCCTGCCGAACACAAAATAAGAGAAATTGAACAGGGACATGAGAAAATGGATATTATATCCAAATCTAGTGATACAGAGTCCATATATTTAGATTTATTGAATTCTGCAAGTAAAGAGATAATGCTACTTTTTCCGTCAATAAATGCTTTTTGGAGACAACATAGATTGGGTGTTGTTGATTTAATATTTAGTGCTGCTTTAAATAGGAATATCAGAGCAAGAATATTGGTACCAAAAAATGAACAAGTAGAACAATTAATAGAGAATACAAAAAGTCACAATAAATATTTGTATAATACAAATAGTATCGAGTTTAGGCCTATTCAGCAGTTGTTAGAAACAAGATCTACTATACTGATTGTTGATAATAAAGTATCGCTTGTAATGGAATTAAAAGATGATGCCAAACAAACTTTTAGAGAGGCAATAGGATTGTCTATATATTCTAATAGTAGACCAGGCGTGTTATCTTATGTTTCTATATTCGAAAATTTATGGAAAGTAACCGAATTATACCATAAATTAGAAAAAGCAAATGAACAATTAAAACGTAGTGAAAAACTTCAAAGAGACTTTATCCATATAGCTGCTCACGAATTGAAAAACCCTCTTCAACCAATACTAGGATTGTCTGGTATGATAATGAATAGCAAGTCTATCGATGAAACAGAAGTTTACAATATAATGAAAATTGTTAATAGAAATGCACAAAGATTGCTTAAAATTACAAATGATCTTTTGGATATTGCAAAAATCGAGACCAGTTCTCTTATACTCGATAAGGAAATAGTTGATTTGAGAAATTTTCTGACTGATAACATAAACGAATATAAAAATCAGGTCAGTACTAATGTTCATATAAAATCTGCAAATTCCAATTCTTTTCATAGCGACAAGGAAATTAATGTTTCTACAAAATTGATACTTTTAATACCTCAAGAAAAGGGAAACAAAAACCATGATGATTTCTTTATCGCAAAAGTAGATAAACTACGAATCTCTCAAATAATTTTTAATTTACTGGATAATGCATATAAATTTACCAATGAACACGATACAATAACTGTTCAATTAAACAATCAATTTGTTGATGGCAAAGAACACGCTATGATAACAATTAAAGATACCGGTAAAGGTATTGATCAAGAGATAATTCCAAAACTGTTCACAAAATTTGCAACAAAATCTGACAACGGAACAGGATTGGGTCTATTTATATGTAAAAGTATTGTTGAAGCTCACGGTGGTAGAATATGGGGAAAAAATAATGAAGATACACGAGGAGCTACTTTCTCTTTCAGTTTGCCTCTTTTTTACATTTAGCATGTAAAATTGTGTTTATATATCGAGCATTTTGTATTTGTAATATCTGTATGTACTGGATATATCTAAATACTTTGACTTGTTCTAATTTATGTAATTAAATACACCATATAATTGCAATAAATTTATCTTTATCTTGATAAATTCTGATGATGCATTGAAATATGTGTCCATTACTATTTAAAAAATTACTATTACTATAAATAAAAATAATCAAAGATTTAATAGGCGATTGCTTATAATATTATTATGAGAATTAACATACAAAAAGAAATTGATTGCAGTCTAATTTTTTTTGATGTTTTCCCCAGTCATAAATTAACTTCAAGTAACCTGATTGTTATTTTCTGATAATTATACAACAAAAAAGGTTTTATCTATTTTAACATGACTGAAGATAAAAAAAGCATAACAGAATGCTATCTTTGTGGCGCAGTAGAAAGTATACCTTTTAAATGTAATTATTGTAAAGAATATTTCTGTAGCAATCATAGAATCCCGATTAATCATTCGTGTCCCCTTATAAACGAGTATAATAAGAAAAGACAAAACGTGATCCGTGGCAATCAGAATTATAACGGAAATATATCGTTTTTTTATATTCTATCGAGAATTTTTCGGGTAAAAACTTCAAAGACAGAATTATTACACTTGAGTATAGCCACAATTCTTGTAACAGCTGTTGGACTTTCATTAAACGGATATAGACATTTTTCATGGCAGTTTCTAGCCATATTTATTAGTGCTTTTCTTGTCCATGAATTGGCACATAAATTTTTGGCACAATATTATGGAAGTTGGGCAGAATTTAGAGCTCAAATGTCTGGGCTTTTAATAACTGCAATATCTGCTCTGCCTTTTATACCTTTTAAGTTTATAGCACCTGGAGCAGTAATGGTTGGTCTTAGCGATGGTAACAAATTTGGTAAAGTTGCACTGATAGGTCCAGTTACTAATTTAGCTATGGGTTTCTCATTTTTATTGCTGTCGCTATATGATAGTACATATAATCCATATTTTACAATAGGTGCATCATTTAACGGTTGGATTGCAATGTTTAATCTGATTCCCCTCGGTGTTTTGGATGGACAAAAGATATTTGATTGGAATAAGATAGTATGGGGAATATCAATGACCGCTGCAATGGGGCTCTTTATAATTGGGTATTTATAAAACATTGAAAAGTGTTTTATGAATAGGGTAAATTTGATTTTGATCTGCAATCTATTATCTTCAATTTAAATATTTTGTTATTTTCGTTCTCAATTTTTTATTTATGTGTTTTTAAATATAGTCATAATTTAAAGGATCGTAGTCGTTGACTGTATTAGTTGAAATATTTTAAATAAAAGACAATATTGTCTCTTAATATTATATTCCCTAAGTATATACAAGTAAATTCCATGAATCCGATTGATCAATATCCTAATGAAATGAGGGTAAAAGATTAAAAATTTAATTGCTAATTTATTTGAGGTTGGAAAAGACAATCTCGTATCTTTTGCTGGGGCTAAACAAGGGTTTAACATTGCAAAAGTACTATATACAGATAGAAAAAATGATTTATATACAGTTTTGGAAAATCTGAAGAATCTCCTATAAGATTATAATCAAACCAAATAACGGTACATATCAATATGCCTTAAAACTTGATGAAGATGATCTTATTTCTTAATTTATTTATGCTTTTTTTAACCCACATAACTTTGTATTTGTAGTTTTATTTTGTATCTATAAATATATGTTTTATAAAATTTTTTTTCACTTGATGTATATTTTTTAACGATGTATAAATGCGTCAACTTCGATCTCTATCAACAGATCCGGGTCAATTAATCGATTTACTTCTATTATGCTACATGTTGGTCGTATTTCGTTGAATAGTTCAAGATGAGCTTTTGCTACTTCCCGCCAATTGTCCATATCAACTATATATATTCTAATTCGTACTATGTCTTTTAGATCTGATTTAAGACCTTGTAAAATGGATTGGATCTTTTTGAAAATCTGAATTGTTTGTAAATAAATATCGTTTTTTCCTACAATATTACCATTTTCGTCTGTTGATGTTGTTCCTGAAATGTATATATGATTTTCGACGCAAACTGCGCGAGAATATCCAAATTCTGATTCCCACTTTGTTTTAGTTGAAATCTTTTTTCTTATCATGTATATGCATTTTTTTATATTGTTTTTAATTGTAGTGAATTGTTGCTATGGTAATTCTGTCGATTTTATTGATAAATAAATATTTATCATGGAAAATGATATGGTAATTTAAAAAACATCCTTATATAATGTTAAAAATAATTCTTATTTAATATTGAGGTTTATCATAAATCTTTTGTATTGCTCATTTTTATGCAACAACATAAATGATTTAATTTAAAAAATATTTCTATGTTGAATGGACTAAAATAATAATCTTGTTAATCATGCTCTCTTTTACTCTTTTTATTTTCTATATTTATTAATGCTTCTTCTGCATCGGCTTCGCCTTGTTTTATTAGTTTTTGTATAGTTTGGGTAGAAAAATCCGCATCTTCAAAGATAAAATGAGTATCTTCTTCTCTTTCTATTTTCGTTATCTGTTCAATTATTGCACCACGATCTGTTGCTATTCTATGATATTCCTTTTCTATCTTGAAGAACAGATCTTTCATATTTTCATCAATGTTAATGTTGTTTAAAAGATCATGCATATCTTTCATAACATCGAGATATTTTGTTATTGCCTTTGACATGTGGATATTATGTTCGGTTCTGTCGGTATGCATTATGTCTCGTGCTCTGTGCCAA
>JBQCGN010000215.1:0-2700 GCA_051955655.1 Candidatus Nitrosocosmicus sp.
CCAAAAAGATAAGAATTCTAGTATCAAAATTAGGACTTGACGGTCATGACAGAGGTGCACTCGTTATATGTCGAGCTTTAAGGGATGCGGGAATGGAAGTCATTTATTCGGGATTATTTTGCACCCCAGAACAAGTAGTAAAAATAGCTATAGAGGAAGATGTCGACGTTGTTGCAATGAGTCTTTTAAATGGAGCTCATCTTACCTTATTTCCAAAGGTTGCAAGATTATTTAAAGAAAAAAGTATTGATGATATTTTACTTGTAGGTGGAGGTGTAATTCCCGAATCTGATAAAAAACAATTAGAAAAAGAAGGTATCACAGGTAATTTCGGTCCTGGCACTTCGCTACAAACAATTATAGATCATATACAAAAAAATGTCAAGAAAAAAAACTGACACATAACTTCAAATAATTACTAATTTATTTCTTCTTTAGGCCACATCATTTTACGAAGATCTTTTCCAACTCTTTCAATTTCGTGATTTTCTAATTCTTGCATATATGTTGCAAAGGCTTTCTTACTATCTTTTCTATAGTTTTCAACCCATTCTTTTGCAAATTTGCCTGATTGAATTTCATCGAGTACTTGTTTCATATTATTTTTTGAATTCTCATCTACAACTCTTTGACCCCTTGTAAGCCCTCCATATCTAGCAGTTTCGCTAACCCTGTTGTACATTCCAGTTATTCCATATTTCTGTACTAAATCAACAATAAGCTTTAATTCATGCAAACACTCAAAATATGCTATTTCTGGTTGATAACCAGCTTCGACGAGCGTTTCAAAAGATTTTGTTATCATGCTGTGTACTCCACCACAAAGGTCTGCTTGCTCTCCAAACCAATCGGTCTCGACTTCTTCTTTAAAAGTAGTTTCTAAAATACCTGGCCTTGTACTGCCGATAGACTTGGCCAAAGCAAGTACTTTATCCCATGCTTTTTTTGAATAATCCTTGTGTACTGCTACAAGTGAAGGAGTTCCAAAACCTTCAAGGAATAATTCTCTAACTCGCTGTCCAGGGCCTTTTGGAGCAACCATCATTATATCAACGTTTTCTTCAGGAACAATCCATTTCCAATGAATTGCTGCTCCATGTGAAAAACTGATTGCGTTATTGTCAGATAGATTTGGTGATATTTCAGTTTTAAATGAATTTTCTTGTTCCATATCTGGTATTAAAATGTGAACAATATCTGCCTGTTTGACAGCATCTGGAACGCTCATAACCTTGTGTCCGTCGTTTTCTGCTTTTTTCCAACTTTTTCCGCCTTGTCTTAGACCTACAATAACATCGAGACCCGAATCCTTCATGTTAGAAGCCTGTGCTGACCCCTGAATGCCATAACCAATTACTGCAATTGTCAAGTCTTTTATAGGATCTAATGATACATCATTGTCTAACCATTTCCTTGCTACCATGTAATTAAAATAAAAAATGCATTATATATTGTGATGTATTATATTATAATATTATTTATAATAAAAATTAAGAAATTTGTATAACGTATTATAAGAATTATTAATATCGATATTTTTTGTAATATCTAATTTTGTACTTTGAACAAAATCTTTTATATAATCATTATCTTTTTTTTCTATACCTTCTAATAATTTATTAAATAAGAAAACATATTTTTGAACCAAAGGCAAGGTTGTATCATTATCAATAAAAAGTGTTTGAAAAAGCGAGAGATCATCAGTCAAGATACTTTCACTTAAAAGTGATTGAATTTTAAAAGAACTCCCAGAAACTTTTCTTAAAAAATGCGTTGTATTTTCATCAAATTTGAAATCCTTTATATCGGATAACTCGGTTAAAAATTTAGAAAATACTATATTAATAAAATATATAATACTTATGGTTACTGATATTGCTAAATCATGTTTATGAGGGTCCTCAATAGTGATTTTTTCAAAATAAGGAAAAATATTACTTAAAGCAGCTATTTCAACATTAATTCTTTGTTTATTAACGGGTACATATAGTATTTTATTATTCGAAGCAATAGATGCTCCCGGCCCAAACATTGGATGTATGCATAATGTTGTAATATTGGTTTTCAAAAATAAGGTCGATAATATTTTATGGATAGGTGATTTTACAGAAGATATTTCGATTATTATTGCTGTTTGTTTAAAAAAAAATCTATAGATGTTCAACAATTTGATAATTTCGTTGATGGGAATACAAAAAATAATAATATCGGAATTTCTTATTGAATATAAAAGATCATTGGAAATGATATTTTTTTTATTGTCATTGTATTCTGAGGCGTAACCGATTTTCTTTATATCATAAAGAAAAATCTTTTCTACCTCTATCATATTGACATTCAATGTTTCTTCTAAATGATATTTTTGATCTCTGATACTATTAAAATAATCAAAGAACCATTTACCCATTTTTCCTGCAGCTCCAATAACTGTTATAGTATTTCCCATTTTGATGAACAATAACTTTTATTTTAATGGATTTACCATCTGTTCTATAATATCTAGACCTCTGTTAAGTTTTTCTTCATCTATACAAGTTGAAATTCTTATATAATTTTTATAACTTTCTCCAAAACCACTGCCGGGTGCAACAGCAACACCTCTTTGTAATAGATTCTCAATCAAAGTGAGATCATCAATATCCAAATCTTCATTAATTTTTGCATAAACATACATTGCACCATCAGGATAATAAAATTCAA
>JBQCGN010000216.1:0-2816 GCA_051955655.1 Candidatus Nitrosocosmicus sp.
CAAAACACAGAAAAGCTTAAAGTTGGTGATCCGTTACAGGAAGACACTGATCTTGGTCCACTTGTAAATGCAGACTCAATAGAGAATATAGATGGGATTGTAAAGAGAACGGTAAAAGAAGGCGCGCAATTACTTACGGGAGGCCATAAAGCAGATGTTAAAATCAATGGCAGTACCAAAGGGTATTTTTACAGTCCAACAATCTTTAAAGGGGTTACTGAAGGTATGGAAATAGCACAAGAAGAAGTATTTGGACCTGTTGCACCAATACTGACTGTAGACGATGAAAAGCGAGCAATAGAAGTAGCAAACAACACTAAATTTGGTCTTGGAGCCAGTATTTGGACTCAAGATCTGGACAAGGCAGAAAAATATTCAAGAGCAGTTCATGCTGGCATAGTAACAGTAAATAATGTTGTGGTATCTGATCCACGAGTTCCATTTGGAGGAATAAAACATAGTGGATTTGGCAGGGAACTATCAAAATACGGAATAATGGAATTTGTTAACGTCAAATCAGTAAGATTCTATGATCAATTAACTCGTCGTCATTATGTCGAATAAAAATATTATTTATTTTTATTAAAAAAAGGCATTAAAAAAGAAACAGACATTATATATTATCTAAACGTTATAGGCAGATAAGGTATTTGTTTAAAGGTTCATTTATATATTAATGTTCCTTTGTGAAACACAAACAAAGAAAATTTTGTATCAAGAAATTTTAAATGTGATTTTGTACGATCACTAAACGTTTTATATGCAAAGCATCCATCCAGAAGCAATAGACTACTTAATCGCGGTAGACAAATTTTCTGATTTTAATAATGCCCAAAAGGATATATTAAACAAAGAATTTCTTGATTATTCATCTAATTATATAATTGCTACCAATACAGGAACCGGTAAAACAGCTTTAGCTCAATTGCGTATTGTCGATACATTAAAAAATAATAAAAAGGTAATTTTTATTTCACCATATAAAGCAATTGCAGAGGAAAAAAGACAGGACTTTGAATTCTATAAAAGATACGGCTGGTCTTGTATATCTTCTGCAAATCCAAACGATTCAAAAGATAATTTGGACTATTCAAAATATAACATAATTTCCATGACATATGAAAAATTTGATTCTGTATTAAATAATGCGCGGTTTATCAAAGGATGGTTAAACGATGTTGGATTAATAGTAGTTGATGAAGCTCATATGATAAGTGATACTGAAAGAGGTCCCACACTAGAATCAGCTATAGCTAAAGTAATTACACTTTTTGCAAAAAAAATTAGAATACTCATGCTTAGTGCGGTATTACCCAACGTAGATAATATTGCCAACTGGGTCAATGCAAAATATGGCACAAGTGTTTGGAGACCAGTCGATTTAGAAATAGGATTTGTCATCCATAAAAATAACTCAAAGTTAGACAACACTAGGAAAAATAAAATGAATACAGAAATTTTTATAGACCAATTGAAACCAAAGGAAATTCTGGTCAAGTATGGTAGTCTTAATAAAATAAACAAGATCATCTATATTGGTAATTTGAAATCACAGAGAATAGAAGAAAACAATAATCAAACGAAGGAAAATCTCAAAAGTTATTATGAAAAACAAAAACAAATTACTGCTTCTGATGAAATAAGTAATTCTTCAATATCGATATCTAATTCAAAACCGCTTGAAAAAAATTTAGGAAAAGATTTTGAAATTACAACTACACAAGATAGTGCATCTCTTAACGCTATATACAAAGTATTAGAACATGAACAAAAGGTTAAAGACATAGACAATCCTTTATGGTTCCTATCTGAGCAAACAATTAAAGAAAATGGACAAGTTTTAATATTCAGTACCGACAGGGCAAGTACAGAATCTATTGCAATAGAGCTTGCAAATCAGATGAGCAATTCTAAGAATTTTCACAATTATCTTTCTTTATCAGATCTTGTAGAAATTGATAAGTTTTTTCTTTCAAAAATGAAGGTAAAAGATGATAAATTAATAAAAACTATGAAAAACGGTGTAGCATTTCATCATGCAGGTTTAGATTTAGAAAAAAGGAAATTGGTAGAAGATGCGTACAAATCAGGCAAGATAAAGATTCTATTAAGTACTACAACCCTTATAGCAGGGGTGAATTTACCCGCAACACTTGTGGTTTTCGAGTCCTTGTCATTTTGGGATGGAAATAGAAAACAAATTATGACAAAAAGGGATTTTTTAAATGGATGTGGAAGAGCAGGAAGACCTGGTTTAGAAACAAGAGGAAGAGCATTGATAATGGCGTCTTCTATTGTATCAGCAATTCGATTTATCGCAAGACCTCTTGAAAAAGTGGAAAGTCAATTTAGTCTTGATAGTCTCGTATTTCAAACACTTTCAATAATAAAAAGAAATTCAGATCTAGGACAAAAATTTACTACAATAAATGATATAAAAGACTTTTTTAAAAATACCTTGTATTCTTCTAGTGGTTTTAAAATTGACGTTCATAGTTATCTGGATCAGCTCATCCATATGAAAATGATATCGATATACAATTCATCTCAGAAAAACTACATTGATTTTGATATGAATAAAATCCAGCAACAGTATTGTAATGTCATAGACAAGACATCAGAAATAAATGAAAAAAATAATACCAATATAGATGATAATCATCATTGTAACAGGGATTTAAATAATTCGAAGTATTTCATAACCAAACTTGGTTATGAAACAATCAGATTTTATTTGAATCCTCGTACAGGCTTTCTTATAAGAAATATGTTATTGGCACTTGAATCTCATCTACTAAAAACAAATTTTAATTCAT
>JBQCGN010000217.1:0-3772 GCA_051955655.1 Candidatus Nitrosocosmicus sp.
TCCATCAATATGTGGTTGGCAGATGATGTAGCTGCACTTCCAATCAAGGCTAGAACGTTTTTCATAGTCCTTGCAATCATATGCTTTTTCTTCCTTTTTTACTTAACCGACCGACTTTAGAACTAAAGATGAATGATATGTTCTTGTTTTATATACTGTATATGTGTTTATCATTTAACATTATATTAACAAGAAAATGAAAATGAAAAATGAGATTCAGGAATATCCAAACAAGCCAATAGAGAATATATTCATTGATAAAATAGAAGACGATAAAAGTATTTTAAGAATTTGACTGATCGTTATTTTCTATAGAATATCTAATTTTTTTCGCATGTAGTTCATATAATAATTTCTTGTTATATACAAAGTTAAATCAATATTAAAAAGGAAACGAAAGCAAACAATGTTATGTTATATAAACTTTTCTAAATGTTAATATCTGCTTTTGCTTTAAGCAATGTATGAGTTCAAATCCCGGAAATTCTCAATCATCCCAATCATCATCTTTTCCAAATGCTATAGACAATTCAAAGCTTGAAGAATTTATGATGAAGGCTGTTGGAGATATGGCTAGCTGTCTTGGGGCTATGATGATTATCCTTGGGGACAGGCTTGGATTATACAAAGCAATGGCTAAAACTGCACGGCCTGTTACATCCGAAGAGCTGGCGAATCAAACAAATACTGCAGAGCGATATATCCGTGAATGGCTTGCAAGCCAAGCTGCTGCAGGATACATTGTTTATAATCCTAAAGATAAAACGTTCTTTCTCCCTCCTGAACATGCAATGGTGCTTGCAAATGAAGATGGTCCTGCTTTCATGTTGGGCTCATACCAAATTCTGCGTTCAATATTTAAAGATGAAGATAAATTTGTTGAAATATTCAAAACTGGAAAAGGCCTCCGTTGGGGTGAGCATCATCATGATCTTTTTGAAGGAACAGCAAAATTCTTCAAACCCAATTACATGAGCAATCTTGTCCCATCATGGATTCCATCACTTGATGGGGTGCAGGAAAAACTAAAACAAGGAGCTAAGGTGGCAGATATTGGCTGTGGTTATGGAGTTTCAACTATAATAATGGCAAAGGAATATCCAAATTCAAAGTTCTATGGTTTTGATAATCATGAAGGATCTATTGAGGCAGCGAGAAACCTCGCACAGAAAGAAGGCGTTTCAGATAGAGTTGAATTCTCCGTTGTATCTGCCAATGAATCTATTGATAATGATTTTGATCTAGTCACATTTTTTGATTGCCTTCATGATATGGCCGATCCCATGGGTGCATTAAAATTTGCAAAACAGTCTTTAAAATCAGATGGAACTTGTATGATTATAGAGCCAATGGCCAATGACAATATTGAAGACAATCTTAATCTTGTTGGCAAAATCTATTATGCAGCCTCGTCTATTATTTGCGTTCCAAATTCTTTGGCTGATAACGGGATCGCATTAGGTGCTCAAGCAGGAGAGAAAAAAACAAAAAACATTGCAGAAAAGGCAGGGTTTACAAAGTTCAGACGTGCTACACAAACACCGTTTAACCTTGTATATGAAGCAAAACCATAATGTATTTAATACTAGTGGAGAGAATTGTCTCTCTATGGATACAAAAAATGATGTGATTTAGTTGTCACTTGGTGAAAAATATCGACCTAGCTCCATATTTACAACTACTACTACTACGGCCATTGCAATCACAAAGGAGAACATAAATAAAGTTCTTACTTCTAACAGGATTACTGTTCTTCCAGATAATCTGTACCTATTTTACTTGTAGTCCTTGATGGTTTCTAATATATTTGCGATATATCTGTAAACCCCCGAGTATAAGTATATGTGTATCAACCTTCTTGAGATTTTCATTGTCATTTGCCTATCTTTAATCAATTCGTTCGTCCTTTCCATTTTGTTATTGTTGTGATGGCTTTGAAGTCTTGACATATCTAAAGTGCATGTTCTTGGAAAATGTTTGTCGGTAACTCCCTACTAAAGGTCCCGTTAAAGTTTGGCGCCCAGTCACTGGTTAATGTGTTAGGTCAATTACCGCCTTCCAGAGAATTTTGGAATTATGCGGACTTGTTTGTACAATATTAAATAAACTTGCCACAAAAACACCTCTTTATTAAAAATGAATTCTAAATATATTTGATGTTCATCGAATGGACAGAAAAAATATGTTGTTTACCCAAAAAATGCAAAAGAGAATTAAAAATATGGTTTTACTGCTAAGTAAATATTAAAACTGAAATCGTTGTTTTATCAAATATAGACAAACTAAACATTTTTTATTTTAGCAAACGAATATAATAAAAGGAAAGAACTAGTAGAAGTTGTATTCATAATTATATCCTAAATAATCCGATGAAGTTATATTTGATTGTGTAGAATTTAAATTAGCTATAGTATTATTTGGTTTTTCATTTAAACCTTTAGATAGCTGGACATTTAGAGAATATAAATTTGTATTTGGTGCGAACCCCAGAAAAGATACATAAAACATTAAAATTAAACAAATTATAAGGAAATACATGGTATTAGGTTATTGATTGCCATATATTAGCATTAAAACTATACGTTAAATTACGAAATCAATCCTTTGACCAAACTCATTTTACTTGACAAAGAGGAATTTATCGATATAAAAGAATAATAGATATTGAAATGGAAATCTATGAAAAAGCGAACCTTGAGAAAGATTTAAAATCATACACAGAACATTGCACTTTTGTTTAGTTATGCAAAAGTTAGAGTCATATGATCTAAGTTTAAACTTTTTGATCATATCAATGAGGATTTATCATCTTTAGATTTTACCCAACATAATGACACATACCCTTTATCCGTAGGATCATATATCAAAGATAATCTATTGAAAGGAAAGGAAAGGAAAGGAAAAAAAATTAATAAAACGGTATATGAAGTGGAATAGATAATAAACCAATTGCATTGTTTGTTTTATCTTCATCCATGATATTTGAAAATAATAAGACAAGATTGATAAAAAGGATCAATAATCCGATTACCCCTGTTTTATTGATGGAAAAGACAGACATGGATAAAAAATAGATGTTTTAAAATTGGAAAACATATTTTTTTCTTTTTTGTTTAGGTATAGGTCAAAAATCAAATTATCCATTGTTTATTTTTAATACAACAAGGAGTCTATCTCAAAAAATTTATGGACCAAGTAATTTTTTCAAATAGAAGGACATTAAAGACAATATCAAAACAGTTTCAATATATAGAGGATTAAAATGAAAAAGATTAAAACAACAGATAATTTTCTAATAATACAAAAAAAACATACCATCACAAAAGATCTGTTAACTTGAGATATTACTTCTTTATTGTGTTGTTGTTTTTACAAGGTAAATAATTAAAGCTATCAATTCCATTATTTAAGTTTGTCCATTTTTACAATAAGCTTTCACTTAAAGAATGACTAGGATACCTAAATTTTGATAGTTTGTATACTTGAGTATAAAATGCGCTATCTCCGTCTCTCTAATCTGAAGAAACAGGTTATTTCCATTCTCTTTTATAGCATTTGAAATAAAATACATGGTCTCAATTTTTTTTCATCTTTATATATGCTAATTGAAATAATGTATTTATTTTGTGGTTTGATAACCTTCCAAAGCCATATTAGTTCTGTAGATGTTATCAGAGTGAAAATACATGTAACAAATATTAATGTGTAAAAATCATTAGAAAATATTCTATTAAGGGGCCGATCGTCTAGCCTGGTAGGATACGGCATTGGC
>JBQCGN010000218.1:0-6111 GCA_051955655.1 Candidatus Nitrosocosmicus sp.
AGAGTTCTTAGTTAAAATAACAAAATGGCTGACCATTTGCACTTAAATTTTTTTCAATAAAATTAAAATTTTTGCAATAAATAAGAATAGATCAATTTATGGTTTCTAAATCTATTGTTTTAGAAAAACAATTAAAAATTAAACAAAATTTTTGTAAGCATGAACAAAAAAGTTGGTGATATGGAACTTTATATAACAAGGAATGGATACTGAGAACCATGAAAATTTGAAAGACCAACAAAATGAGGAAATAAAAGATACCTCAACAAGGATATATCTTATGACTACTCCATTTTTACTAGTGAGCAATGAAAAGCAATCAAACAATTATTATTTCTTATTCGTATTTTTAGTTGCCTAACACTAATCTGTAATATCAAAAATCATTTAAAAATAGTAATCTCTGATGATGCAATAGAATCCTTTTTGACAAAGTAATTATTCCATCAACTCTACAACTAATATTAAATATGTTCTTTAACTTTAACTTTAATTAGTTTTTTTGTTAGGTAAAAAAGTTATGATATAATTTAATATCTAGTAGCATGTTCTATTAAGATAGATCTCTATTATTGCCCAAAGAAAAAGAAGGAATTAAAACTGATTCGTATGTTGCAAAAATGGAAATATTACATGATTCAAATATTATAGTAAAAAAAATAATAGAAGATTTTTGCGAGATAAAAAAGTGTTTTGATAATTGTATTGATTTTACTGGCCCTTCTTTATTTTTTAGCAATTCCATAACAAAGGAGTTCATTAATCTTACAAATAGAGGAATAAAACTCAGGTTAATCATAGAAATATCAAAGGATAATCTAAATTACTGTAAAGATCTTCTGAATATAGTCGATCTTAGACATCTGGCAGACATAAAATACAACTTTGGAGTAGCAGATGGCAAAGACCATGATGATGATGGCTATGCAATCATAGTAGACGGACAGCCTCCGAGAAAACTCATATGGAGTAATGACAAAACTTTTGTAGGGCAACAGCAGTTTTTATTTGAAACCTTATGGATCGAAGCTGTGCCTGCTAAGCAAAAAATAAAAGAAATTGAGGAAGGAATAGAACCCGTAAAAACTATAGTATTGGAAAATCAACAAGAAATATTTGATACAGTTGTTAATTTCTACAAGAATTCAAATCGAATAAAATTCTGTTCTCCTATTGAGATAATTAAAATAATTTTCACTAATTTTTTTAATCTGCATGAAGAAATACTTGATAGATACAAAAAAGGAAATCATCATGGTATCAGATGGATTACCTCTTTAAATAGTAAAAGAGATATTGGCCTGATTAAAGGGTATATTGATAAAGGTATAGAGATAAGACATGTTAAAGATCTACTAATAAACAGTTTTGCCCTCAGTGAAAAATCATTCCTATTTACAATCGATAAGATTGAAAAAGGAAAATGGGGAAACAGCCTTCTAAGCAGTAACGACAGATTGTATATTGATCATTATGATGCTATTTTTGAAAATCTTTGGAAAAAAGGAATTGATATACAAGATAGAATAAAGGATATTGAAGAAGGGTATAGTTTCAATATAGAAACAATACCAAACCCGGAAGAGTCCTTAAAATTTTATAAAAAATTATTGCAAAAGGTAAAATGTGAAATATTAATAATGCTTGCCTCCTCCTCCGCATTTTTTCGTATTGAAAATAATATCGGATATGATATTTTAGAAAAAATGGCACATCAAAATATTAAAGTAAAAATTCTATTTCCTATGAAAATAGATTTTCACGACAAAATAAACCAGTTAAAATCAAAATATCCGAGGATCGATTTTGGAATTCTACATATCAATTTGGAGTCCTTTATTGGATTAACAATCATAGATAAACAAAGAGTTTTAATTACTGAAATCAAAGATGATGCCAAAGTTAATTATTCTGACGCTATAGGCATGACAATATATATTGAAGGGGATTATACTGCCATGTCATATGTAACTGTTTTTAACAGTCTTTGGAAACAGGCGGACCTATATGAGAAACTAGAAAAGACTTTTTTGAATATTCAAATTCACGAAAAAATACAAAAAGAATTTATCAATATAGCTGCTCATGAACTTAGAACACCACTCCAACCAATACTTGGTTTTACCGAACAGCTGAGAAATAAACTAAATGACAAAGAACAATTAGGATTGCTTGATGTCATAGACAGAAATACAAAGAGATTAAAAAAACTATCCGATGATATATTAAATGTATCCAAAATTGAGTCCAATTTGCTTATCTTAAACAAGGAGTATTTCAAAATTAATGAATTAATTCAGCAACTAATAATTGATTATAAAAAGCATCTAAAAACAAAAAATATCGAATTTGAGTTTTCAAATCATCTTGAAATATATGATGAATTACCTATTTATGCCGACAAAGATAAAATATACCAGGTAATATCCAATTTAATTAACAATTCTATAAAATTTACCTCTGATGAAAGAGAAGGTAAGATAACTATAACAGTTAAAGAAAGTCCCAAAGATGAATCTGATATACATGCCAACAAAACATACCACAATCATCATGTTGTTATCATAACAGTCAAAGATAATGGAGTAGGAATTGATAAAGATATTCTGCCAACATTGTTTACTAAGTTTACTTCTAAATCTTTTCAAGGGACTGGTTTAGGACTATATATTTGCAAGAACATTGTAGAAGCACATGGTGGAAAAATATGGGCTAAAAACAATGAGGATGGAAAAGGAACAACATTTTACTTTAGTCTGCCTTTTGATATTCGATGAAAATATGATATATCTTTTATGAATTAAACAAATTTCTAAATCAGCAAATGAAATAATCTGATTTCCGATATTGAATCTGATGTAAAATAAATCCTCGTTGGTTTTCTTGGACTCGATATCTCTTTTTGTGAAAATTGATATTCTTATAATATTGATAACTGATCCTTTCTACTTCAACTGCTTCCATATATAAAATATATATTAGTTCCATCTTAAGTAATTGTTATGCTTATCTAAATTGTTGTATTAAGATAATGATTATTCTGGGCTTATTTCGTACATGGGTCCATTGGTAACTTCAACAATATGCATATATCCACCTGGACCAACATTGATACCATCACCACCGACAATTTCTGAGCAGATAATCTGGTCGACTCCCGGTTGAATATGGGATTAAAAAGAATTTTAGATTGAAGCATGTAAGGCAAATTACTTGTATTATATCGAGTGTTAAATCAAATTGATACATCTATCCTTCATTAAGTGATTTAATAAACAATCATTTTTGTAATTGAAAACTCTCATCTGAAGAAGGGAATTTTATATCAGTAGAAACTGTCTTTTGCATTCATCTGAAGTCAGGATCAGTATATTTTCCATTCATATTAAAATTAACTAAGTTAAAGGCAACCTTTGAAAAAAATTGCTTAATTCTTACTAGCTCAAAATCCATTATTAACAGGTGCATAATCAAATTTGCTCTGTCATTATATTAATCATGACCGATCTCAATATCCTAAGGCGGCGGAAAAGCAGATAAAATTCTGGTAACTGTCGGATTCGAGCAAATGTAATAGAAAAATAACATATGCAAAAAAGCATAAATAAAGAAATCGGTAAAAAGTAGTAGAATATAATGAAATTACATTACTGAAAGATATACTCTATTTGATTAATAACTGTTACCGAGTTATTTTCTGTTGCTTGTTTGTAACCTGAGATCTAACTGATCCAAGAGTTTGGTCAATTTGATATACTGCTAGTTTGTCTCTTCCAAGCAAATCAAACTTTTGTAAAATTGTTTGAAATAGTGTTTCCTCTTCTATTTGTTCGCTTATAAACCACTGTAAGAATGTGTATGTTGAACGATCTTTTTCTTTTTCAGTCATATCTACTAACTCATAAATAGACTTGGTTACAGTCTGCTCGCTCTTTAGACCAAACTGAAAAGTAGATTCCAAAGTTTCAAAATTACCAGGGGGTTTTTCGATTGCAGGAATAATAGCCTCAGCTCCGACATTATTGAGATAATGAATAAACTTTAGCATATGTCCATTTTCTTCGGCAGCTTGTTCAAAAAAGAAGACCGCACTTCCATCATATCCAGTTCTTTCGCACCAAGACCCTATTGCAATATATGCATTAGCAGAGGATGCTTCATAGGAAATTTGATCATTAATCGCTTTTGCCATTTCAGAAGAAATTCGCATGTATAAATAAACGTTTTTGAATACTATATTTTTTTGCTTTATAACAAATTTAAAATATTTTGATTGTTTGAAAACTTAACCTTTAAAGTGCTTCAATACATTATTCTTAAATATTGGCTTTACAATAAACGGAATTATTAATAGGAATGGATTCAATAAACAAAATTCATGTTGCAAACTATGATATGGCAGTATTGGAATTGAAGATCGGCTAGCTTTTGCTGCCATATTGGGAAAACTAATTTCAAAATGGGTTTCTAATTTTTTAGTTCAAGTCAATGCAAAGACTTTTGATCATCAATTTAATAATGATTATTTGAATTTATAATGAAAATTAACATTTAATGTTTTTAATTAATCTTTAAATCTTTTCTTCTTTTTCTTTTTTTTGATTTTCATTACCTTTTTCTGTATTATCTTCTCTATCTTTTTTTATATCCCTATTGTTATTTATTATTACTATTAGAGGATTAGAAAATGATGTGCTATTGTTTCTATGGTTTAGTTCTTTGTTAAAAAAGTCTACAAATCCCTTGGAATAGTAGATTCTGTTGGTTATTTCATTTATAAAAGAGATTGCAATTTGTAAATAGGATAAAGTCGATTGCTTTTGCTGCTCAAGATGGTTTGCCTGTTTTTGTAATTTATCATGGTTTTCCTGCTGTTTTTTTATTGCTACTTTTATATTCTCATATTTTTTCAATTCCTCTATTAATGAGTTCCAGTATTCCGATCTGCTATTGACACTGATTCTTTTATCTATGTCATTGTCTTTAATATTTTGGCTTGAAGAAGAATCTGTATTATGATTAGGAAAATCAGTACTGCTTTTTGTACAGATTTCAACTAGTTGGTTGATGTTTACGATATCTTGCTCGCCAATCCCCTTTTGCAAAAGATTTGATAGAGATGGACCTACCAATGGAGTGATAAGCATATTTTGTCTACTATTGGCTAATTCTCTGTTTATCATAGCAAGCTCGCCTCTATTTTCTTTTACCTTTTTTTCAAATCCTATTTTTCTATCGTACTGTTCTTCTATATCCTTGAAAAATTTTGGAACTGCTTCTTGATGAGAGATTTGATTAGCATCTGATATTTCTCCAATCATGTCCCACAACAGTCTTAACTCTTTTAGCCCAAAACCCATCGCTTCAAGGCGAGTATATATATCTAGGGTCAATCTATGCTGATTAATTTGAGATTCCAAAACTGAAGACTGATTTGTTGTTTGTCTTATTTGATTTTGAAGATCCCTAACTTTATCTTCATTTGTTTTTAATTCCAGTTTGAGAGACATTGATCTTAGATATTCTTGTATTATATCTTCAGCATCATATCCCTTTTCTTTGAAATCGTTTACAAGATGTGAAAAATTTTGAATATCTTCTCTTATATCAATAAAATAATTTTCTTTTAATGATTGTTCCAATCTGGAGAACAAGTTTAAATAGGATAATACCAACCTTTCATTTTGTAATATTCTATCAAGGTTTTCTTTTGTTTTGTTTTCTTGTTGTTTTAGGATCTGTATATTTTTTTCAATATTTTTATGTTGTATGATTAATCTTTCGTTTTCTTTTTTCTTTTGAGAGATAAAAAAAGATACCTGTGAAACAAACGGGATTTTAATTTCAGAAGAAAAAGATGAATCCTCTGTTTGATTGAAATTAAAGTCTGATGCAGGATGTTCTATATCCTGGCCTGATTTCTTATTACCAATTATTGATTTGAACTCTGCCTCTTCCCTGATGTCAATGGGTGTGTTAAATTCATTTAGATTCTGTTGTTCTTTTCTCTGTATATAGGATTCCTGTATTGAAATATTGTATTGATCTTGCTGTCCATCTGTTTTATCCATGGTGATAAAAGTTTGAAAATCAAGTAGATCTTTAATCCAC
>JBQCGN010000219.1:0-2640 GCA_051955655.1 Candidatus Nitrosocosmicus sp.
GATCAGAGGTTTTCAATCCTAGAAGTACATTAGCCCCAACTTGTTGAATTTCTTTATCGGGTATATCATATCGGGTATTTCCTTCGCCAAATACTACTATTTTATCGGGAGTCTCTCTAACAACAAACCCAATATTAGGTTGATCAAGTGTTTTTACTCCTTTATTAAAATATTTTCCTGATGTCATAGTATAATATTGTTCAAGAAATTATTATATCTTTATAATTTTATATTGATTAAAGGACTTGATACTCTTAAAATAAGATATAATCAAACTATAATATTATTTATTACTTTTAGAACCACCATACGGTTAACATTATCTGGTAATTAATTATACTTGATTTTAATATTTAATTTTCAAAGTTATCAATAAGAATAATATTGTAAATCTAAACATAAACCATAATTAAAATATACAAACCTATATCGTATAATAGTATAATCTCTATGGTCAAAGATAAAGTAGCATTAATTACAGGTGCTAGTAGTGGTATTGGATATTCAACAGCAAAAGTACTTGCTAAGGAAGGGTGTAAAGTAGTAGCAGGCGCAAGAAGGCTTGATAAACTTGAAGGGTTGAAGAAAGACATGGAAAGCCAAGGGGGAGAAATAACAATCCAAAAACTTGACGTAACCAAAATTGAAGAATGCAACAACTTTGCAAATATTGCTATTGATAAATATGGAACTATTGATATTTTAATTAATAATGCAGGTTTAATGCCTCTGAGTTTTTTTAAGAACGCAAAAATAGACGAATGGAATCAAATGGTCGATGTAAATATTAAGGGTGTATTTTATTGTACTTCGTCTGCAATTCCAATTATGGTAAAAAATAAATCGGGGCATATAATAAACATCTCTTCAATTGCAGGAAGGGTTGTTTTTCCGGCGGGTAGTGTTTATTGCGCGACAAAACACGCAGTCACTGCATTTAGTGAAGGACTAAGACAGGAATTTAGCCAACGTTATAATATTAAAATTACCTGCATTGAACCTGGAGTGGTAGATACGGAATTGAACAATACTATAACAGATTCATCTTTGCAATCTTTTATTAAAAATGTAAAAGAAATGGAGTCTTTAAAGGCAGAAGATATAGCAAACACAATTCTTTTTGCATTAAATACTCCTCAATACGCGAATATAAATGAAATAATGTTAAGGCCAACTCAACAGGAGAGATGATATTGTCTCATATCAATTTTTAAAATTCAAATTTAATAAAATAATAGTCTTTTTAATTGTAACTGCCTTCATTATTATTTTACTGAACGAGAATTAAAAGCATCCCCATGACTCTGAAGTATAATTCTGATTACTATTAATTTTTTAAAATTGCAAATGGATTTTAAAACTTATTTTTACAATCTATGCTAAAAGATAAGGTTATTAATAAAATATTACAAACATTTAAAGGCCATAATATTAATAATCAATTTAATTCAAGTTTATAGTAATAGGAAACTTTAGTTAATGCTATTTATAGTTACAAATTTTAAAGGTTCGAATTGTTAAGTTCCATTTTTATTTTTTTAAAGCTGTTCAAGGGAACTTTTAAATCCCTCAGTTCATCGGCATAAAGAATTTTTGCGATTATTTCTATACCAGTTACTATGCGAGGGTTTGGTTTGCTAAAGTACGAGTTAGCATCAACAATATAAATTTGATTCATATTTACTGCCCGAAGAAAATGCCATTTTTTATTATTGTTCAAAAATCTTGTCAATTCACTTCCAGTTTTGGAAATATCAAAACCGCAAGGCATGATAATGATTATGTCAGGATCAAAAGATTCGATTTCGTCCATAGAGATGATTTTGGACTCCGCACCTCTTTTACTGATTCCGTTTAATCCCCCAGCGATCTCAACCATTTGTGGAACCCAATGTCCAGCAACATAGAAAGGTGATATCCATTCTAAACAGATAATTTTGTATTTTGAATTATTTGATTTATTAATTTCTCTTACTTTATCATCAATGTACTTGATCCTCTTTGTCAATAGATCAGCCTTTCTAAAAGCCAACTCTAAATTTCCCACTTCTTTTCCAACAGTAACTATACTATCGATAATTTCATCCAAAGTTTTTGGATTTAAAATCAAATTTTTTGGCGTATAACCTAAAATTTCACGTACCTTGATCAATTCGTTTTCAAATGGAGGTGCACAAACTTCACAAACATTTTGACTAATGACTAAATCAGGTTGTATTGTCTTTATCTTTTCATGATCTAAAACAAACAATTTTTTATTGTTTACATATAATTCTTTAATTTTTTTATCAATTTCAGAGCTATCTAAGTTGTTTACATCGATAGAGCAGGTAATAATTTTTGGTTTGTCTTTGGCCGCATCCGGATAACTGCAAGCATGAGTTACTCCTTTCAAAAATTTGTCAAGACCCAATTCAAAAAGTATCTCTGTAGCACTCGGTAGAAAAGAGGTTATATTTTGATATTTTGATGGCAAATATAATATTAAAAGTTAAGTGATTATTTATATTGTCAAACCAAATTGACAATGCTAAACGTCTGTTTCACCGGTTTCTTTATCCATTGAATTAGATTCTGTTGAATTAGAGTAATTTGTTTAGATATTTCTTTACAAATTTCATTTAGTATCTATAGTGTAGC
>JBQCGN010000220.1:0-3421 GCA_051955655.1 Candidatus Nitrosocosmicus sp.
AACAGGCTTTGGCAGTACAGGAAATTTCCAATGGAAGACTCGGATTTCGAACAGGTGTAGGTGCAACACCTCAATGGGCTTCAAATTGGTGGCATCCTTATGTTATAGATTATCCAAATAATCCTAAAATAATTTTGTTAGGAATAATCATTATGCATGGTTATGTATCTTAAACATATGTAAACACTTCAATATTAATACATAATGTTACTGGGACTCAGTTTTTTGCGTATAACTATAATCTTATTAGCCTATACTTTATATAATAATATGAGTTGGATTACTCAGAATGTACTTGCAATAGATGGACCAGCAAAGTATTGGAGCCAATAAGAGTATCGCATTCACGTATCATTTATCGTTGTAGACAATGTGACGGTATAGTGTGTTGGTCTGATATTGACATGGCATTCCGAGGGAAGATAAAGATAAGACCTAAATTGGAAGGATTCAGCAAAAAATTACTTCATGATCTTATCTAGATTTTCTATATATCGCCTTTCAAACTATAGATGAGCCCGCAATCTTGCCTCGGAGTGAATTTACCAGATATATTTACCAGATATACTTCGGCTCCTATGAGGTATTACATCCAAGTGGAACCATTTTAGCTGTAATAGAGAGACTCCTATGGGAGTTTACCGCTACTATTCCTTTTCAGTATTTCAAAAACGAAATTTCAAGAGTTATTCAAAAATAATATTTTCTATTTTTTCCTTAGATCATTATTTTGGAGGTTGTTGATGGAATACTCTTTCTGGCTCTATCTTTAATACAACTCTCTTTTCATTTGGTGAATGATAGGGATATTTATCCAGACCTAAATACTTTTTTGCAAGTTTGTCAGCATGTTCAGCTGCACCTTTAGTGATCTGTTCGATAACTTTTCCTCTTATTGTGACCATTTCATATGGGTTGTTATGATTAACAACCGAGATAGCTATCCTGGGATCTCGTGAAATATTCTTGTGTTTAATCCTACCCTCCGCTGTATTTATTAAAACAGTGTTTGTATCTTTTTCAAAATCAATCCATACAGGAGTGATCTGTGGTGAGCCATCTTTCATTAGTGTTGCTACAAAAGCAAAATTTTTTTCCTCAAGCAATTTAGCAGTAGGACCTGATATTATTTGACTCATACTTAAATAACAAATGCAAGACGTATTTAATAATGGTTATGTAAAATGAGAATCTAAAGAAATTGAGTTTAAATATTAACAGAATGTAACAGAAAGTTATCCTCTTACGAATGATTCATTTGCTTGCAACTGGTTTGAATATGGACTTTTATCAAGTCTTGCTTTGAGATATAATCGTAGCTAGTTAACAGCAAGAGATGAACACCTTATTTCTGAGAATTATTTTATATATAATATAGTTAGTTGATTTCCAACTGTTACTATAGTTACACTCTTTCCAACTCAGTTTTGTCTTCTAAATTTGGTCCGATAATCTTATTCTTGTAAAAAAGAAATGTTTCAAAAGGCTCATGAAAGATAATGGATTAACTAAGCTGAAAGCATTGTCTATATTACTTGGCAAATACCAAAGCCAGTGACGCTTAGAAGAAGCTGTAATTGTTTAAAGGATTATAGATAATGAGAAATCCAAGAAAACAGCTATGGGGCAATGATTTTACGAAGATACATAATTGAAATTGCTGTGACTTACAGAAAAAGCCTGTCTCATTATATAAATCAAATGAAATGGAATTCGCAAGTATAAAGCATATATAATATTCGCGTAATAAGCAATCAAAAGATATGTATACCAAGATATGTATGCCAAGATATGTATGCCAAGATATGTTATCATAAGTAAACAATCAAGATAGATTTAACCTATATTTGAATTCTCATTGTTTATCGAAGATATAGGATATCAAATGTTACATCATTGAGAGGACAGATAACATTTAAAAGATCATTAGCAATGACTGTTTCTATATAATAGAAACAAAAGATAGCGGAATAAATTAATATGACTGATTGAAAATATGAGGATACTATACTAGAAAAGCAAACAATTATCATAGTATAGGATATCATCCCAGATCCGCCACCAAATTTATCATTGTCTTGACCGCCGCAGATTGTAGATTTGCCTTTTCAGTTGAATTTTTGTTTTTGATATAGGTGAATATAGTGTAATAAGAAAGTAATATTTTTTGCATTTTCCTTAGATATTTTGTAAAGCAATTTACTAGGATGAGAGACTAATTCGTGAATGGCACCTTCTATTTTTGTTCAAAATATATTATTGTAGTCCTAAGAAGAGGTGTTAAGTTATCTGCCATCCTTGTAATGGCCCTTTTCAAAATATTGACAAAATATGGCAAGCTCAGACTTACAAGTATCTGTTTTATATATTATATTAACAAATAAGATAGATATTTAAATTAGTTAATAAAAATAATTATCTGTGACAATTGTCAGCATATCACTGAGTAAAGACCTTCTTGATGATTTAAACAAATTGCGAAAAAGGCTTGGCTTCACTGGTAGATCAGAGATAATTAGGGCTAGTGTTCGTACCATGCTATCTGAAGAGAAAAAAAGGAAGATTTGATGGGGGACATTCATGCCCTTTTTTCTCGTAACTCACGATGAAAAATCTGATGACGAAATTAATAATATGAGGCATACTTACGACAAATTGATAACTACACACTTACATAATAAAATTGACAGAGATAGATGTCTTGAAATATTCGTTCTGAAATGTAATGCCAATCAGATAAGAGGAATGAATAAGCTATTTCAGTCTAACAAGAAAATGGATAATGTTAAATTAATTGCAATGTAATTGATTAATATTATTGATTTATTGATTATTACTATGCTGCAAATAATGATTATAAGCTACAGCCTTTGTTAAGATTCATTTGATTCATTAGGCATTAACTTAATTGATAAAGAGTGTTTGACAGCTTGGATAGGATAGTAGTTGTCTACGGTCTTTTGATCTACGTACAAAAATAATGATCTTATTAGATGCTTGATATGATGACCATTAATCCTATTAACAAAGATGTATATTGTTATTAATAGCTAGTTAATAACGTGCAAAAAGTTTAGTGCAGTATTAATTGTATACTCTGATTATCATATTAGTATCTAATAGTCTCTTTTATAACGATCCTCATGATTTCTATTTACAATCTGGATTACCACTCATGAATTCAAAGTTTTAATATGTACGCATATGTCCTATTCAGACATAAGATGAATGCCAATGATTATAATAAGACTCATGTTTACTGCATTTTTGGTTAATATGATGCTCAGGAATTGTCAATATGCTATTTGAAATATTTCAATATGGCTTTATGCAACGTGCATTAATTTCAGGAATTGCAGTTGCCATAAGCTGTTCTGTGATAGGACTCTTTCTTGTTTTGCGACGACAATCGCTATATGGT
>JBQCGN010000221.1:0-4124 GCA_051955655.1 Candidatus Nitrosocosmicus sp.
ATGAAGACGGATCTTGAAAAAATGGCCTTATTAGATGGTGTTCTAAAGTACAGGGTACTACCTACTCTAAAAATGTATAAAATTGGGGTAAAATTGGATATGGTAAACGATGATCCTGAAAAACCTACTCCTAACGATGAAGTTAAAAACATGGGAATAAAGGCAGAGACGATATCTGAAATTGATAGAGAATATATTAGACAATTACAAAAGGATATAGAAATTGTAAAAGAACCATTTAAAACAATTACTGAAAATTTAGAAATTACTTCGACAGATCTTTTTGACAAAGTCAAAGAATATGAAAAAATCGGAATAATGAGAAGATTTGCTGCAATCTTAAGGCACAGACAAGCAGGCTTTACAGCAAATGGGATGATCGTTTGGAAAATTCCAGAAGAAAAAATAGACGAAAAGGGTTTAAAAATTGCTTCATTTCCGCAGGTAAGTCATTGTTATAGACGTCCCATATATCCTGACTGGGAATTCAATGTTTTCAGTATGATACATGCAAGAACTATGGACGCAGCAGAAAAAATAGCTAAAGAAATTTCATCTGTAACTGGGATCGAAAATTATAGGATATTGTTCAGTTCAAGAGAATTTAAAAAAGAACGTGTAAGATATTTTGAATAATATCTTCTTCATTTAAACATTATACTACCAAGTCGGGCAAATAAAAATTATTTTCATACATCTGTTCAATATCCTTTTTCTCTCTTGAATTTAAATAATTCCCGTCAGATATTTCTGCAAACATTTCTATTTCTTCTATACTAGTGACCGTTGGTAATACAACAGATACTTGTTCTTGAGATAAAATGTATTTTATAGCCATTTCCGTAATGTTCCAACTGTGAGAATCAGAAATAGGCTTAAGTTTTTCTATTTTTTTCAAAGCTCCAGCAATCCATTCTTTTTTTCTTATACTTCTATGATCATTTTTATCTAAAACTGTATTTTCATTCACTTTTCCAGTAAGAACGCCAGATGCATCTGGAACTCTTACCATTACTCCAACTTTTTTATTATTCCTATCTATAGCATCAAAAAATGCACGTCCTGGGTCTTGTTCTAAAATGTTATATACAGTTTGAAGGCTAACTATGTTTCTGTTTTCAATAGCATATATTCCCTCATCTTTCCAACCTATTGCAGGACCTAAGGCAATACCGTGGCTTTTAATTTTTCCAGATCTTACTAGATTGTCCAATTCGTCAAATAGCGGATCATTCTTTATTGCATTCATCTTGGGATTATGCAGGCTGTATACATCTATAAAATCGGTTTCAAGTCGTTTCATGCTTTCATTTAATGCAAAACTTAAAAAATCTGTATTATGCTTTTGCGGAATTTCGTTATGGCCTATTTGCTCAACGTTATACATATCATAGCCCCATTTGGTAGAATATATTACATCATTACGCATATCTTTAAATGCTTTAGATAATATCTTCTCGCTCTTGCCTTTTCCGTACATGTCGGCAGTTTCAAAAAAATTTATTCCCAAATCATAAGCACGCTTTAACATCTTAATTGATTCATCTTCTTCAAGTTTTTTCCCCCACCAGTCTAAACCTAAAGTCCATGTCCCAAATCCAATTTCACTAACTTTTATTCCACTATTGCCTAAATTACGATATTTCATTTAAGTATATTCCTCACTTCTAAAGTTATGCTATTGAAAGCAGTATCATCTATACAAGGGTTACTAATTGATTTTAAGTATTCAAAATATTGAGACGAATTGTTTGCATATTTGTTTTTTAGAGATTCATTTTCCATATCAAATTGAATCCACGATTTACATCCTGACCATTCAGATCTATTAGAAATATTGATAGGTTCTTTCAACTTATGTGCTCTTAGTAGCAGTAAATAAAGAGGCTTTTTAGGATTATAGTTAAATCTCATCTTTACATAATCAATATTCCAAATGTGAAATTTCTCTAATTCTTTTAATTTATTTATATCATTTATTTCATTAAAATAGGTTATTTCTACGATTGAATTAATTTTAATTATGTTTTGTATTGTATTGTTCTTCTCTTTAGCGGATACTCTAGATTCATTCTCGATGGTCTTTTGCGGCTGCTGCTGATTTTGTAAAAATTCTAATTCTTTTATATATTCGCTTCTAACGGAATCAATGGATTGATGTTCAAATGTTGGAAATAGAAAACAAACTTTATGTTTAAGTTCAAATCCATTACGATATTCCATAATGCCTCCTTTTCTAAATAGTAAGACTTGTTTTCCGTCTTCTATTGCTTTACATACTATAGCCCATTCTTTTAATGCTGCAACAGAGATTGAATTTGATTGATATGTTTTATCAATAGATGGTAATGATGAATTATCTTTTAAATCTTCCGTATCTAATGATTGGGTTTTAGAGTTAGAGGAAAATGATTTATTTGATGGTAATGATGATGACGAATTTGAGAAAGATGATGATGATGAGTTCAATATAGATCTATGAGGGATATTATCTTCAAATGGAAAAGAATCAAGAGAAAATCTATAAAACAATAAAATAATATAAACAGGTGTTGTTATAAATATTTTTAATTTAAATAGTAAACCTTAATTTCTTATCCTAGGCTTTTTATTATTTCGTCCATATTCTTTAAGACACATGGAATCATTGGTGTATCTTTTAGAATATACCTACTAACTTGCGTTTCTCGTAAATCCATTATAAGATTTTGGAATTTTGAAAGATCATCTGTCTCAAAGGCCAACATAAAATCTTGATCTCCAATTCCAAATGAATATGTAGTATTTAATCGGATACCCGGATATCTTCTTCCAACTTTTATATGTTCGTCCATCATTTGCTTTCTTTCTTCGTAAGGTAAAAGATACCATTCCCTCGATTTTATAAATGGATAGACCACTAGATATTTTAATGGTTCACTATCTTCATCTTCAAATCCGAGCTTAACTTGATTTGAATATATTGATTTTCTCGTTAGTGAAAGATAAGTTTCTGTGGGCTCCACATATTTGCCTAAAATTGTTGAAAATATCTTTGTTGTAAAAACTTGGAGGTTTTCTAATGATGATGAAATTGCCCATACCATGAATTCAGAATCGTGTCTTAAGCCAATAGTTGAATATGTCCTAACTTTCATTTTTGTATTAGCTACTTTTAATAGCTCTTGGAATTCCGTTGATGATTCATCCTTTCCAATCTCGTTTAACCAGCGCCATTTTGGATCAACTTTATAAAAAGTAAAACTAAAAAATTTTTCCGGTTTGTTTGTGTTATTTTGATCAGCCGTAGATTCAATGCTGCCGGTTTTGGTATCTGCAGAATCGACAGATTCTTTTTTATTTTTAGTTATTGATGAATGTGAATCAGCCTCATTGAAATTAAGATTTCCATAAGTGGTATTATCTTTTCTTTCTAAATTGTCTTTTTTATCAATACTGCTGTCTTTATCATTATCTGTCATAATTTTACTGATATTTTAAATTAATAAATAGTTTTAATTATACTATTAAAAGTTATTTTATTTCCTCTGTCAACCCCAACCATGAGTAACCTTTTACTTCTAATTCTTCAGCTAATTCTTTGCCAGCTGTTTTAATTATTTTTCCTTTGGACATTACGTGAATTTTATCTAATTTGGTAAGGTATCTCAGTATCCTTGCATAATGAGTAATGACAATTACACCGGCTCCTGTTTCAATCAACTTATTAATAGCTTCTGCAACTGCTTTTACGGCATCTATATCCAATCCTGAATCAGGTTCGTCAAGAATTGCTATGTTTGGCCTTAGAACCAACATTTGCATTACTTCAGATCTCTTCTTTTCTCCTCCTGAAAAACCTTCGTTAAGATATCTACTTAAAAAACTTGGATCTAGACCGACGTTATCTAGATTTTTTTTTAAATATTCATGGAATTCCTTTACAGTTATAAATACTTCCCTATTTTTTTGCTCATTGGCAAGACTTTTAGTCAACAAGTTATATGCATTACGTAAAAAATGACTATATCCAACACCTGATACTTCCGTTGGATATTGAAATCCTAAAAATAATCCCTTTTTTGCTCTTTCATCAGTTTTTAAGTTCAAAATACTTTCGTTATTAACCAATATATCGCCAGAAA
>JBQCGN010000222.1:0-4100 GCA_051955655.1 Candidatus Nitrosocosmicus sp.
TGAGGTGCAATTACGTCTGATATGTTCCCAAATATATCGGGACCCTTGTTGTCCACAATCATACACTTTCCGCCCGTAGAATCTATCCAGTATTTGCAATTATAGCAGAAAAAACCCTTAAGAAGATCAGAATCTTTAAACTCTTCACGTTCAATATACGCTACCTTTAACTTGCTTTGTTTTTCAAACTTCGTAATGTTACCTACCACATCGACAGCTTTTTCAATTATGTTTTTATCTGACATTCTTACTTAATCTCCTCCTCGTTTGGTGTCCATAATGAGCATACTGCATATGGAGCTATTACGTCTGATATATTACCATCAATATCTTGGCCTTCATCTGTAACTATTGCGCAATGGTTTGGTTTCATAAAATATATACAATTATAACAAAAATATCCTCTATGCGTATCTGATTTTTTAAAAGCTGAAATTTCCACATAGCCTGAAGCAACCTTTGTCAATTTATTAAGTTGAGTGGCCTCTTGGGGTATCTTTTGCGAAGACACAAAATTGGATTTTGTACTCATGATAGCTATTATAAAACATACTATAAATGGATCTGAAGAATACCGTTACTGTAAATAATTTGCTGTATTATGTTATTACAATATCTTTTTACGATTACTCCGATGAATAATCTAAAACTGTTATCATAATATAAATAATTGTGATTGTAAAAAGGCCCCGATACTGTATTTTTTAAATATGCTATCTATCTCCTGCACTATATAAAATGTTTATTAACGGATTATAGTAAGAAATGCTAAATTATGTTTGCATCGATGTGCAGATTAAGGTTATTAAAATATGATTAGTGAAAAATTTAGTTTAAAAAAGACTTTTTCTGAAAGTTATAATCCTGTGTGTATTGGAAACCCTGGACCAGCAAAATTGTATGGAACGCGTAAAGTGGTTCAATTAACCGGTGACATTGACCGTGAAACTGGTAATAAAACAATTAATCAAACAGCTAAACGATTCAATATATACGGTACAGATCTGGGTGTTTCATTTATTTATCGAGGTAAGCTATGTTTTCTTTTTGGTGATACTACTAGGAGAGGGCCGTCAGAAGGACTACCTAAATCTGGTTTACCTGGGACTCATTATAATGAAATTGAGACTGATTATGACGCTATTGCTTTTACCACCTCTATACATGCATATGATGGAGTTATTCTTCAGTTTAATTCATCTCCTCCTATTGTTGAAGATATTTCTCAACTTACTGCCGAAACACCAATTGAAGGTTTTAGTATAGGCGATGAGATGTATGTGTTCTTTGCTACTGATATGGATAGAAGAAAAAGAATATTGCCAACAAGAACAGTATTGACCAAATCGACTGACGGAGGATATAGATTTGGAAATTCCCTCTATACTTTGTCCACTGATAAATTCATTCATGTTTCCGTACAAATAGTAGACAATGATAAAATCGACGGTTTGCCCAGAACAACTGGAAAAAGTCTTTTATTGTGGGGTACAGGAAAGTATCGTCAAAGTGATATCTATCTAGCCTGTATGCCATTAGATGAAGTCTCAAACAGATCCTCTATTAGTTTCTTTACTGGATTTGAATCCTACTCTAATAAACCGCTATGGCAATCAGATGAATCTTTAGCCAAACCTTTGTTTTCAGCTAGATGTGTTGGTGAATTATCAATTAGATGGAATTACTATCTTGAAAAATGGGTTATGCTATATAATTGTGATTTATGCAATACAAACGGCATTATTATCCGTTTAGCCGATCTACCATGGGGTCCATGGTCTTCTCCAAAGATAATATTTGATCCAGTTGATGGTCATAGACGATTTATACATATACAAGGAGAGGATAATTTAGTTGATGATGATAGGGATGATAAATCTAATCCTTATGATCTAGGCTATCCATATGGGCCATACCAAATGACTCCTTATACTGCTGGTGTTAAAGGAAGGTATGCCAAGATATATTTTACTTTATCTGTTTGGAATCCTTATCAGGTGCTACAAATGTCTGCAATAATTCTTAGCGAAAAGGAAAATGCAGAACCTTTGCCTTATGCTAAGGATGTACATGACCGAAATGATAGAAAATATGCGTATATATCTGTATTGTTAGCACATCTTGCAAATTCAAGAAAATTGGAATTTAATTACACTTTTGGCAATAGTGCCTTCATTGCAGACCACATTGAATGGTCTCAATTTCATTCTCATCGGGAACTAAGAGATGCCCTGAAAAATAAAGTTTCGCAGTTTATTAAAAGTATACCTGTTGATACAGATGTGGCAGATGCTTATGCTGCTATTAATTCAGCAATTGTTCGGTTAGCATATGATTATACGCTATTTAATAACGTTGTAAATGCGGATATTTATAGAAAATGGGCGCTATCATGTATTCATTCTGGACAAAGAGAATTGATAATAGATGAAATAAATAAAAATATTGACAGCTATCAGTTTTTACCTGATCATGATTATCTTTTTTATGCATATGGACCAGAGGATGGTAACGAATTTAAATATGCTAGAGTAAAAAGCTTACTTCAGACAAAGATCCTTGAAGTAAAATCGATGGGAGTAATAGATCAAAAATTAATAACAGCAAATGAAGAAGGAGAAGGAGGAAGAAGGATAAAATATAAACAAGAATATGGAGAGGATTTGGATGATCAAGAAAGTCAAGTTACTGATTCATTCATCGCATGGGCTAGGTTTAGACATGTAAATGAACTTAGAAGCGATCTAATTGATGGATTCAATAAGATTGTTAATGCTTCTGCACCTTCTGATTATATTGCCAAAGCCTTTGCAGAAATAGTTAATGTAGTATTGGATCTATCGAATAAAAGGATCGATGAAAAAACAAATACTGATCTTTATCAGTGGGCATTATCAGTAATTAGCTCCCAGCAAGATAACGCATGTGTTGCAAGAGAGATGTCAAAATATTTACGAAATGATGATTTTCTTGTTACTCAGCCTTCAAATAATGTTTTATTGTGATTAACTTTTGATCCATGCTATACTTAATTGATATGTGAAGGTATACTACAGCAATTTGAAAAACATGGTTGAACTTTTTTCTTACTTTTTTTTCTTGAATTTTTTACAATCTAAACGGCGTAATTACGACAAATAATGACTTTTTTATTTTTACATATTTATTAATTTTTTCTATAAACCTCAAGATTTGCTTTTGTTCTTTTCATTTACTAAAAAATGTTGCATTTATTATTAAAAATTGATTGTAATCGCGTTATTAGTCAGTGGTATTGATCGAGAAGATGATTCTATTTTGCAGTTCTTGTTTGTTGTGCATTATTTTCTCAATATTTAAACCAAGTTAAAGGGATGTTTGTTATTACCCTTTAATTTCGACAAATATAATTACAGATACTTGTGATTCAAATTAGCAAATGTTTTAGCGATATAATAACTCTGATGATATTGATTAGTGTGAAGAATAATGGTAAAAGTATAATCTTTATTAATAAGTGATACTGATTGTGATTGCCTTTGCAGCAACTTATGCATAAACGATCTGCTTAGAAATACCGTACTTGACATAATCACATGACATCGATTGTAGGATAGGTATACAGTCTTATTGATCGTGATTTTTATATGTAAAAGGCAATTGAGACGGTATATAATATTAACGGACAATAGGCATGAAAGTCTATATCAATTTACTATTGTTTTGATCTCAGATGTACAATAGTTTATTGATTAACAAAATAATAACCGTAAATAGTGCTTACTAATCCTTGCCAAGTCTTTAGGTTGTTTGCTATATTAATCTTTTAAAGCATTGTTGATTATATTAAAGTGAGGGGAGAAAAATATTGATGCATTTTATAGATAAAAATGTTTTAGAATTACCTGCAGGAATGGATAATTATAGATATGTGGAAAAGGTGTTTTCTAGATTTTTTATTAATAAATCTCAGACTACTAGCAATGATAAAAATAATAGTGACATAGATGATAATGATAAAGCCGATATAAATACCAGAGAAAAGGAACACATTAAAGATGTCCAAAAATATCAACAATATCAAGAAAACCAACAAGACCAGCAGCCTTGGTCGGATTCAT
>JBQCGN010000223.1:0-2518 GCA_051955655.1 Candidatus Nitrosocosmicus sp.
TCCATACTTTTTTTTGTTTAAAATCATATAATCTTTCATTTCTAGTAACATTTGTTCATAGGAAGGAACATTAAAAATATTTTGGGTTTCGTTTGTATTTAAAAAGCTCTTATCAATCCTGTAGGAATTATCCTTTTGAATAATAACTTCATTGCGATTCCAAATCTTCTTTATTATACATAGAAGATCATATTTTGAAATCTTTTGGTTGTTAGTCAAATGTATTAATCCAATAATTCGATTTTCAATGGCGATCTTTATCGCCTTCGCCAATTCTAAAGTTGTTATACCGCTCCAATAGACATCAGTAAACCCTTTTATAGTGCCTTTACTTTTCATAAACCAATCGAACAATCCCTCTCCATTATTCTTTATTTCTGGCCCAATAATAGAAGTTCTAATAGTAAGATCGTGCTCATTTCTGATTTCCCCAAGTGACTTTGATCTTCCATATATACTATCTGAATCAGGGAATGAATGTTCAGTGTACCCCCCCCTTTTTCCAGAAAACACGCAATCTGTGCTAATGTGGATTAGCTTAGAATTATATTTTCTACTAACACTTACTAAAAAGTGTGGCAGATAACTATTTAGTAATATAGCATTTTCAGGAAAACTTTCTGAACCTTTGATGAGCACTCCAACAGCATTAATAATTACGACGGGCTTTATTTCTTTAATTTTAAATTCTAGTTCTGCAAAGTTGGTAACATCTAAAATTATAACCTCGGGGACAGTACTTTTTCGGGCTATTCCTATTATTTCATACAATGTATTTTTTTTCAAATAGTCATAAACAATATGGCCGGCCATTCCGCCTGCCC
Organism: Candidatus Nitrosocosmicus sp.; assembly: GCA_051955655.1. Lineage (GTDB taxonomy): Archaea > Thermoproteota > Nitrososphaeria > Nitrososphaerales > Nitrososphaeraceae > Nitrosocosmicus. Next base: position 825 of record JBQCGN010000223.1, read on the forward strand.
CTAAAACTAAAATTCTTGAATCTTCCATAGATTTAAATGTTTATTAATTGCAACAAAAAGATACCTTAATTAATGGCAAAAATTCTGGCGACTTTTAAATATTTTTAATCTGCCTGAAATTGGATTTTCTTACTAAAAAATTACCTTTAAGATCTTTATAAAAGTAAATTATGCCCAAAACAAAAAATGTGATAAAACAAGATAATCCAACGTAGGAAATAATCATTAATCTGCTTATAAATAAATATTTAAAGTATGAGAAAAAATAAGCGATCAATAAAGCTGTAACAATTGGTAAAATAATTCTTTTCCCATAAAGCATCAACATAGATGTGCGCTCAAGAAATTTTTGTTGTATAATATATATATATATAAACGTATTTAATACTTGAACAATACAAAATACCCACGCAGTTCCAATTGCGCCATAAAAGTGAGTTGCAGCCCAGTACCCTGGAATTGTGATTATTAAGCTCGTAATACCCATTATATTATTAAGACGAGTATATCCTTTCGCAATCGCGATATTAAAAGGAATTACAGTAAGCGCTAGCATTGTATAAGAAATTGCTATAATTGGCAAAAATGAACATGACTTTGAAGCTAATTCACTATCACCTGTCCAAGCCCAAACGATTTCCTTTGAAAAAAAAATCATAGATGACATAATTGAAAAAATAAGTATTGAAATAACTTTATTTACTTTGGTAAAAAGCAATAAAGCCTCATGTTCATTCGATGAAGAATATAATGCAGTAAAACGAGGCAGCACAGCCAAAGAAAATGGACGCGCTATTATAATCAGTGCAGTTGATATTGAAACAGCTAATGTATAATATCCTAGTTCTTCAATTGGCAAAAATTTACTTATTATTAATTTGTCTAATTGAGTATTTAACGCGGCAACTATTGAAATCAAAACCATACCGCCAGCAAATCGCCAAATCTCATTGAAAACAGATTTTTCAAACTTAATTGTAGGGAAATAAATATTAAAATTTTTAAACATACTAGCGAAGCTGAATCTGATAACAACCGTGAACAAAACTGTCGAAATTGATTGCCACAGAAAAAACGTATCTAACCTGGGGAGGAAAACGATCAGGATAATCACCAAACCATTACGGCAAATCCCCCATGCTATTTGAATAATATTAGCCCTCACTTGTTGCTCATTACCCATTAGGCCACCCAAATAGAACTTAAAAATCATCTGAAAGCCAATGTCCAAGCTGATAATTCGTAAAAACCTTCCTACTTCTTCTGGCTTGTATTCCTTTAAATTTAGCCACACATGGGAAATATAATTGGATAAGAGTAATATAGATACAATAACTGCTAAAGATATAATAATATATGAAGATTCAAGGGTTTGAAATATCCGAATTTTTTCTTTTTGGGTATTGTCAGTCCTAGCAACTTCACGAGATAATGTAGCTGTAAATCCAGCGTCGAATATCGACATTAGTCCTGCTATTACTACTGTGAAACTGATAATAGAGTAACTTTCAAAACCTAAGTAATGAATATAAATTGGAATAAATAAAAAACTGGAAAGACTACTCCAAAACCGTCCAAAAAAATTGGCTATTATGTTTTTTTTCATTAAAACAAACTGGAATAAGGCAAAACAACGAGTTTGCCTTTACTAAATATAATAGGATTGCTTTACAGGGAATCTAATTCATTACGGA
>JBQCGN010000224.1:0-4512 GCA_051955655.1 Candidatus Nitrosocosmicus sp.
GCAAAAACAAATACCTGAAAATGAAGGTGAGGAATGTACGTATATCCTGTCATTCCTATTTTAGCAATCTCTTGACCCGCAATCACTTTTTGACCCGTCCTTACTTTTGCGCTATGGTATTTGAGATGATCATATCGTGAGTGTTCACCATTTGAGTGCTCTATTGTAATAAAGTTAGTTGAATCCCAGTAGGATGGATATGGACCACCAACATTGGAATCATCTTTGACAAAAGTCACTGTACCATCTGCCGCGGCAAGTACCGGAGTGTCCTCTGGGGCGAGGAAATCTATTGCATTTCTTAAAGAAAAAATATGAGCAGGAGACGATGTCCTATCTATTTTCTGTAAATAACTTTTTGGTATAGGTATGATATAGTTATTAATAGCAATCATCCTAAAAACAAATGCCCCTTTTCTTCAGATCTGATATATAGGTAAGCATAATTTAAATATGTTATATCCAATATTTTTTTTAATTACTTTATACAAAAATAAAAGAAATTTACAAAATTTAAAACCTACTATTAAATCAAAGTTGCATTGACATAGTAGATTTGCAATTTATAATTCATGGTTTAATGGAACAATTGAAACAAGATTTTGTATTGTTTTTTAATTAAGAATTTGATCGGTCATTTGTGTCAATTAAAATTTTTTTAAATATAAAATCCAAAAGTGTTAAATCCTTTTTCTTGCATGATGCATTTAACTCATAAAGTATCTTTTGCTTTAGTGTCATCGCCAATAGGAAAAACATACAATCTATGTTTGATTGTGAATCTTGAATATTTATTATGTTTATAACACGTTCATTCTATACGTATATTTCCAGAATCATTTTCAACAAAATCAACCTATCTTCTTTATAGATGAGATATAAGAAACTCATCCACTATTTACGGTATCTTTAAAACAGCACCTTCCCTTTAGGTTTGGTTTCAAGTAGTGATGTCAACTCACTTTTAAAGGTTCTTCAATTCATCTTCATCTTCTTTTGTTATTTGCAATAATGATTGATGGATAAATTCGCTAACGCACTTGTTTAAATCTGAAATTTTGAATTATCTGACCGATATAAAAATGAGTTTGGTTTGTACTATATACTATCTTACCTAAACACAAAACTTTGAGACAGATATATTGCATCCGTTAGCAGGATCAGTATATCCGCCAGCTACTGCTATACACCGGATTTTCCATTTGTATTGCCACTGCTTGAAGTACCGCTAGCATCGCTTCCAGGTCCTCCTGCAAATCCACCATTGCCACCATTGCCGTGGGTAGAGCTGCCAGAGTTTAGGCTGTTAAAATTACCACCATTGCCGTTGGTAGAGCTGCGAGAGTTGACAGAAATACCCTTGTCACCATTGCCACCATTTCCGTTGCTTGATTGGTCTGATCCCGCATTACCACTACCACCGGAACCTCCACTAGCATGACTTGATGAATCAGAATTACCATTAATTCCAGTCTGGTTAGAGCCTGCAGCATTTGCCTGCTGATAAACAAGATTACTCAATCAAGCAAATGTCAGACACACTACCTAAAACTAGTACGTGATATAGATAAGGCTAAAATCAGTTTGCTGCTACTACCTGTTATTTACATTATTATTTTCTACTCCTATATCTTGTTCTTGTTGTTCTTAACCTCTTCTTTTAGCAACCTTATTGATATCAATACAGGCATCGCCGTTAGAATCTGAACATAATATTCCTATTATTATTATTTTTCTGTCTGCTATACCGATCGTATGTATTATGTCAAAGTAAAAATATGATATATGCTAACACTTTTATATACCTATTAAAAGCCTGTTTGAAACTGGAAATATATAAGATTTTGTTATTCTTATCGTTTTTTTTTGTCATTTAGATAATATACTGATTTATAATTTGCTTATACATAGCCAAAAACATTACACATTTGTGGATATTAAAAAAGTTTTTTTTTGATATAATTAATGAAGAAGCGATTATGGAAATGGCAGATCATCGCTTGAAGATTTATCTTTGTCTTTTGCCTGGTCTGCAATATGAGAATTAAACGGCAATACAGAAATTTTGGAATCAGTAGAGTTGTCTTTTGAAGCATAACTGCTCTGAATCAAGAATCCTGCAAGTATCAAACTTAAAGTTACTAGTATTATTATACAAAATACAAATACTTGAAGCATTACCGATGAGTTGAGTAGTATATTGATATATAAAATGATTTTGAAAATATCTTCTATAACATAAATTAATACTATTTCTGTCAAGTAATAATAGATCTGCGGAAGAATGTTCAGAATTTGATAACAAATCGCTCCTTGTTAATGTTTTTGAGACATCTTTATCTATTGGCCAAATATTGAATAACCAAAACGTCATGGCAAAAAGTTATTTCAATAGACATTATTTATGATTCTGAGACTATATCTAGACCAACAAATATCTAGCCACATTGATACAAGTTGATTTAATAGCTAACAATAATATCATCTTTTACTTCACTCTGTCTTAGCGGCTGATTCAATTCTTACAATTCCTCTACCTTCATGTGTATGTTGGAGCCTTGTATTTTTATATGAGACATTTAGAAATGTTGATTGTTATTGTTTAATAAGCAAATTACTTATTTATAAAGATGGATAAAACCATTACTTTTACTTTTATTGTAATAACTTTAGCATCTTTCATGTTTTTAATGCGGATGATTATATTTGATAATTCAGAATATAATGCATTTGCCAATGCTCAACCTTCTCCTTTGGATGGAATGAACTTTACAAAATCCCACGATGTATATAGTAAAGATGGCATTTTGAAAACTACACTTGTTGCAGCATATAAAAAAGGTTATGTTGGCAACCAATCAGTCACGTCGAGGGCCTATAACGGCTCTCTTGTTGGACCAACCTTGCATATATATCCTGGCGATAGAATAGAAATTAAATTTATAAATAATCTCAACGAGTCTACCAATCTCCATTTCCATGGACTTCATGTATCGCCTTCAAATAATTCAGATAATGTTTTTCTTGAAGTTGCTTCGGGGCAGATTCAGCAGTATAATTTAAGCATCCCTAAAAATCAAGCTCCGGGCTTGGAATGGTATCATTCACATATGCATACTCTTGCTTATGACCAAGTTTCGGCCGGTTTGTCTGGATTGATAGTTGTTGAAGGATTAGAGAAGTTATTGCCAAAGCCACTGCAGAATATCACAAAACAGACCTTTGCAATGAGAGATTTTCCACCTACCAGTGATCCAAATGTGCCTATCTATCGAACTGTCAACGGAAAAGTCAATCCCGATATTAACATTACATCAGGAGAAACCCAACTGTGGCGTTTTGCAAACATAGGTGCGGAGCCATTCTATAAGGTTGGACTGCCTGGCTACAAGTTCCATGTTATAGCAGAAGATGGAGATCCAGTTTGGAAAGTATGGGATAATGATACTCTTTTGCTTCCTTCCGGAAAGCGATTTGAGGTATTAGTGACAGCGCCATTTCAAGGCAGCAGTTCTGTTCCTTTAAACTCGCTTTCTTATTATCCATATCCTGAAATTAAAATTGCAACTGTAAATGTTCAAGACAATCGACAAGAGCCTATAAAAGCAACTATTCCAACTAGCTTAATTCAAAAGAAAGACCTAAATCTTAGGAGTATCGCAAATAATCGAACCCTTACTTTTGCATCAGATGAAGAGAAAAATCGCTTTATGATTGATAACAAGACGTTTGATCCTAACAGAATCGATCAAAGAGTGAAGCTTGGAACTGTGGAACAATGGACTCTAATAAATAACGATGAAGACGAGCATCCTTTTCACATTCATGTCAATGATTTTCAGGTAGTATCGGTTAATGGGAAACCTTATGATGCTCACGGATTACAAGATACGGTATTGATTCCAAGTCACGGACAACTGGCTATTCGGATTCCATTTGATGATTTTGTGGGAAAATCTGTGTATCATTGTCATATAATGTTCCACGAAGACCATGGTATGATGGGCGCCTTTGAAATCGTTAAATAATTGGGGTTATAAATTAATATCAAAGAACTGAAAAATAAAAGAAAAACCAGTTACTTTATTATTATGTTAAGCAGATTTGGCTATAGCATATTATTGGGTAATTCATTTGAAATTTGTATATCAAGTGATACAAAGTTAATTTGTACCTCTTTGTAAATTATGTTGCAAATTAAAGTTGAATATAGTGTCTTAATAGTAGTTGACCAATGATAGAACTTTATTGTGCACCTTTAATCCTCTAGACAAATGTTTACAGATCATCTGTAGATATAATAGGTTTTCAAAATATGGTGATGATCATCATCATCTATTGCCATTGTAGTTGTTATCCGGTAATAGGCGCCTGTATAACTTTAAAGGTATTATTTTCTTCATCTGATTGATTATCCTATTAGTATCGGGTTCAAATCCCGTACTTTGCACTTTATTGTTTGTTGATTTTAGAATCCATTATTGATACGCCTTTTAAGATAGGTATATCCAC
>JBQCGN010000225.1:0-2543 GCA_051955655.1 Candidatus Nitrosocosmicus sp.
AAAAAATACAGGGTTGAAGATTTTTTTCAATATGAACTATTTTATTGTTAGCATCAATCCATAGTATATCGATAGGAAATTTCATATCCTTCATCCAAAAAGAATAGTCCCCTGGTTTATCAAATGGAAATAACATACCTTCAGAATCATTCAAAGAATTTTTTATTGAAAGTCCCTTAGCCTGCTGATCTGGAGTAATAGCTAAATCAACATAGATAACCAAAGATTTAATTTTTACATAAGAAGTTGGTAAACCCGTATTATTATTAATATTTTGTGCATAAACGAAATTATGATTAGATACAATAAGCAAAAACATAGGAGCAAAGATAAAAGAAACAGTTAATAACAAGGTTATTTTAGCACTGCATTTTAAAAATTGCAAATCCACCATGTAATACATTTAATGATATAATTTTTATATGTATTTGTTAATGATATAATGTGATTTGTAGTTGTAGATGTATGAATTGCAAAAGTCCTAATCTTGAAAGTAAACAATTTTTGGCAGAAGATGGATTTGAAGATATCCATCATACTTGCACAAATTGTCAATTGCATTTTAACCATTTAGATGGAGAACAATTTAAAATCTGTAGTATATGCAGTTATTCTCAAGATAAATGACGTCCATAAATAAGAAATATGTGCGGTATTGAGCTATCCAGTCCATCTTTGCAACAAATAATAGGTAAATATTATATTAAAAATGAGACATTAAACGATTCAATCTAATAAACTATAGTCGATTCTATATACCAATAGAACAACTAATATGTGACAAAATATCGTTCTTGATATTACTCTTCAATTTTGATAATTATTGTCATATTCGAATAAATATATATTTATATAGACTATTTATATACCCAAGAAAGAGTATGCCCCAAACAAAGCCGATGGTAAGTATAGAAAACGTCGTGGCATCAGCAACGGTTAATCAGACTATAAACCTTAATTTAATTACACAAATATTTCCAGACGTAGAATATCATCCAGATCAATTTCCTGGCTTAGTGTTTAGACTAAAAGCACCCAAAACTGCTACATTAATCTTTAGTTCAGGCAAAATGGTTTGTACAGGAGCCAAATCAGAGGAACAAGCTATTAAAGCAGTGAAAAACGTAGTTCAAAAACTGAGAAAAGGAGGTATATCTGTAGAGAACGATCCCATTATTGAAATCCAAAATATTGTAGCATCTGCTAGCTTAGGTGGAAAAATTCATTTGGAATTAGCAGCAAGGATATTGCCAAGAAGCATGTATGAGCCAGAACAATTTCCTGGCTTGATTCATAGAATGCTTGATCCAAAGACAGTAATATTGCTGTTTGCAAGTGGAAAGTTGGTTTGTACCGGAGCTAAAAAAGAAACTGAGGTATATAGGGCTGTAACAAACTTGCATATATTATTAGAAGAGAAGAACTTGATGATATACGAAAGTTAAGTTTTTTCTAGCTCATTTTTTAAACCCTCAATTTCTAACTTATCGATTTTGTTATTCCGATACAAAATATTAAATAGTTTATTTATTGAAACAATTCTATGTACCTTGAATTCATATTTTTTCAAAGTATCTGGATAACCTTGTTCTCTATCAATAAATACAAGTACATCATTAATAATTGATCTATCTTTTAATAATTCGATTGAAGAAATTAGTGACTTTCCAGTCGTCATTACGTCGTCTATAAACAATACTTTTGATTTATTTGAAAGATCACCTTCGATTGATTTTTGTGTACCGTAATTTTTTTCAATTTTCCTTACATAAATGTGAGGTTTGAAAAGATCATATGCCAGAGCAGCACCGAATACGGTTCCCGAAGTCGGAATAGAACATATATAATCAAAATTTTCCAGACCGATATAGTTAATAATATATTTTTTTAGTAAAAATATACTATATCTAAAGTATTTTGGATAGCTCTGTAGAATTCTCATGTCGATATAAAATTTACTTTTTTTCCCACTGGATAAAGTAAAATCGCCTATTTTGAAAGCTTTTCTCTCATATAAAAAAAAGATCAATTCGTTTAAGATTTCATTTTTGTCACAGTTATCGATAGCAACAGACACATAGAATAAAATTAGATGATTTTATTTTATATGTTGCTCTTATTTAATAATATTATCAAATGCCTGAATTATGGTTAGCATATGGCGATTCAGAGGTCATACTGGATATAAAATATGAAAATATATTAGATGACGTTAGACCGCAATTTCCAACATTAGACAACATGTCTCTTTTTTTAGAATTAGAGAACAAGTTAAAGCTTAAAAATTCAAATTTAATTCTCAATTTTACACCTTTTTTTCATATGATGCCTATTTTAAAATACATTCAAGATGAGAGTAAAAAACAAGATGTAAAAGTAGAGATTATTTCGACTTCAAAATATATTCCTTTCAAATACAAAAAAGTATTAAGCGATTACGGAATTCAAATAAATAGAATAGATAACAAGGACATACTAAATAAAATAAAAAGCTTTGATACGACAATAATAATTGAAAAAATAGAATTTGATCCTTTTTTTGG
>JBQCGN010000226.1:0-3083 GCA_051955655.1 Candidatus Nitrosocosmicus sp.
TCGGACTAAAACTGTTTGAGCCTGTACTACCACCAGCATTGGTTGAACCGGGTGTATTAGTTTGTGGTGGCGGCGATTGGCTTGAAGTTGTTGTTGTTGTATTGCTGGGATTGATACTGCCACAACCTATCATCAAATTAGTATTACAGTTACTGCCTGGTTGTTCTTGTTGTTGTTGGCCTTGGTTTGGTTGTACATTTTTTGTTGATGTTGAGCTTGAAGATGGTGTTGGGCATCCTTTTGGAATGTTGTCGCTGCTAGTAGTAGTTGGACAAGACGTTGGACAACCATCTGGACCTGTATAAGTTGGACCTGAAAATCCAACTTGAGCGCATAGATTAGATTTAGATTGAAGATTGTTTGATGGAGGTGGAATATATCGGCCAAATGCAAGCTGATAGTTATTACTAAAAGTTAATACTATTGTGCTGTTTATAAGAATAAATCCAAAGCATATGCAAAAAATGTATAAAATCTCGATTTTATTGATTTTATATTCATAAAATGTAAATAACATACAAAATTATAAAGATATTGACGTGTTTTTGGCAATTTATTTATTACTTAGGAATTTTGTAAAGAATTTTTCACTATCCCGACTACTGGTATCATTTGTTTCATCAAATGATCCTCCATAATTGCCTTCCACTAACACTATTAAAAATAAATCAAATTATATAAATAAAATAAAATATTCAACCAAGCAAATAAGAAAAATCATCAAATAGCATATCTTTTTTTTGCTTGTATTATCAGATAGTACCCAGTTTTCAAATATATAGATATCAATGTGTTTTGATCATTCTTTACTGGTGTATCAAAATTCAAAGACAGTGTCAAATTCATCTAATGCAAATGCTATTTTTCATCAAATGATTTTGTTATTATTTCTTCTTAAATTACTATTTTTTTTCCAAAGAAAAGAATATTTCAATATTGATAGATTATCTTTTAAGATGGAGGTATTATATATCTACTTTGAAATATAGTTAAGAAAACATTAACAATATGTATTTTTAAATAAAAAGTAGCAGCGCGGTATATTTCTTCTTCTACTGCTATTGTTGATACTAAACCTGTTTAATATATAATATTATAACACAATACAATAAAGAATATTGAATTACAAATGGACAGCATTAAGCAACACAACAATCGGCACATTAATGGCATCACTTGACAGAAACATCGTCATTATCGCCCTTCCTAATATATCGTCCGATCTTCATACATCTCTCTTAACCCTTGTTTGGATTGCCATGGGATATTGGGTTGTAACTGCAGCTGTTCTTTTAACTTTTGGCAGATTGGCCGACATGTTTGGTAGAGTAAAACTGTACAATTTAGGATTTGTTGTATTTACAGTAGGTTCGGCTTTATGTAGTATTTCTGTTTCAGGTGAACAGCTTATCATATTTAGGATAATTCAAGCCCTTGGGGCAGCATTTTTATTTTCTAATAGTGCCGCGATACTTACAGACTCTTTTGCCGAAAATGAAAGAGGAAAAGCCCTTGGATTAAATCAAATTTCCATAGTCATCGGATCCGTTGTTGGATTAACATTCGGTGGCTTTCTGACCTCATTTTTTGGGTGGAGATCTATTTTCTGGATAAACATCCCAATTGGAGTATTTGCTACTGTCTGGGCTTTTGTAAAGCTAAAAGAATTAGGAACCATACGAAAAGAGAAGTTAGACTTGCTAGGAAATATCACGCTAGCTTCAGGGTTGTTTTGCCTTTTGATTGCTATCACTTTTTCTTCATTTCATACTATCGATTCTATTAAAACATATTCATTGATTATAGTAGGATGCGCATTATTAGCAGCATTTTATATTGTTGAAAAAAAAGTACCCAAACCAATGTTCGATTTTTCTTTATTTAAAATAGGTAAATTTACTAATGGAATTTTAGCAATTTTTCTAAATGCTTTGGCCCGTGGAGCATTTACTCTGGTGATGGCTTTTTATCTTCAAGGACCAACTATGCATCTGAGCCCCCTTAATGCAGGCATTTATCTTATTCCAGTCTCCCTTGCTTTAGCCATATTTGCCCCAATAAGTGGATTTTTACATGACAAGTTGAAAATCAATTTATTTACTCCTTTAGGACTATCCATATCAGCTGTCGGTTTTTTCATGCTTTCGACTTTGGGTCCGACGGTTTCATTTTATGACTCTATATTACCACTTGTTTTAGTGGGCGGGGGCATGGGAATATTTGCATCCCCCAACAGAGCCACAATAATGAGTTCGGTTCCTTCATTTAGAAGAGGAATTGCAGCAGGTATGAGTACAATGATGGTCATGACAGGAAGTGCATTTAGTATTGCTATGGTCTTTTTAATTTTTATTCAGTATGTTCCTGTGCAGGATGCTCAAAACATATTTGCCGCTTCATTCTCCTCATCATCTCACTCTGATACTACAACTACTACTTTTGTAGGCATTGACAAGTTTATGTATTCATTGCACTCTATTTTCTTTATATCTGGGATACTCATGTTGGTTTCAGTAATTCCTTCGTTACTAAAAATTAAAAAATTTCAAAAAGACTCTAATGCAACTTAAATTATTTAAAAATTCCGATAATTCATTTACTATGTATAGAGATATATTGCGAGAAAAAATAAAAAATTCTGAATTTGGTTTGAATGCAACAATTTATTTTCAAAATAAAAAAGTAGACTAAAATTTTAAAACATTTAAGGTCATTCTTAAATAAAAGTTTAACTTATTAAACAAATTGTTTGGCAAAATCTGATAGTAGTTTTCTTCCAAGCGGTGGTGGCGGTGAAATAACTGAAATAATATATGATTTGAAAACTGCAATATCTTGTGGAGTAAAATTTATACAGAATGTCAAAGGAAAAATGGATATTCTTTGTGATAAGAGTGGACCTTCGCTTATCTTAAAATATGCTATTTATAAGGATAACTATGCTGCAGCAAAAAAAAGAGGTGTGAAAATAAGATTTGTTACGGAAATTACAAATGACAATATCCGTTACTGCAAAGAACTAAAAAAATTTGTTAGCGAACTAAGACACCTTGACGGACTCAAAGGAACCATATCTGTAAATG
>JBQCGN010000227.1:0-4871 GCA_051955655.1 Candidatus Nitrosocosmicus sp.
AGTGCGCAGGATAAGTTTGTTGAAGAAGCAATTTGAATATGTGAAAGTTGTTGATTTGGCGTTGTAAGTGGAGATTGAGAAAAGGATGAAGAAGATGAAGGAGGAGTTAATGGTGGTGGTAAATTTACTGATGGAAATGGAGATGGAAGTTGTTGTTGTTGGGCGGAGGAGCTTGCAATCTGAGCTAAAATGTGTGGGGAAAGACTATTGTTATTATTGTTTTCATTTATTTCTAAAGAAACAACTGCTAAAGATAACAGGAGTAGTATTGCAAAGGCGTTTCTAGGCATAAATTCAGCCATTTTCATATCTACTTTTCTAACATAGTATTTATAGATGGTCACTTGTTAACTTGTTACTAATATAGGATAAGTCTCCTTAAAAGGAAAATAATGGACTTGATCTTTCTGCTAATTTAAATTTTTTTAGTTATATATAATATCTGACAATAATATTTAATTTTCAGTTTTATGTAGATATTTATTTGGTTATAGATGTAACATGAATATTTGAAATATATTTTGCTTATTGCTATTGCAGCATGTTTGTGCACTACAATATCAGGAATTATGCACTTGACTATGGTGCGTTCATTAACTAATAATGCAAGTATACTTTTTTTAATTGGCGGAATAGCTCAAATATTTTGGGTATTACCTACCATTAGAAATTGGGGAAAGACATGGGATTATATAGGCATAGCCGGAACAGTTGGATTCATTATATTATTTTTCATAACAAGAATGCCAGGTAATCCTATTACAGGCAAAGGATTTCCAATTGGTGGTTCTGCTATATACCTTGAAGTATTACAAATTGCATTTGTTATTTTGTTAGGCATTTTGGCTATTAAAAGATCAAAGACTATAAGGAAATAAAGATCACAAACACAAAAAAATATTTTTAATGTAATTACAATGGAACACATATTAATAATGCTATTTTTCATAGATGGTTAACTACAATAATATCAGATAATAGTATTTGATCTGGTTTGACTAATTATCTAATCAATTAATTTGGAAATCAATTTTAAAAATTCTAGTTAGATTTGTATGCTAATTATTTCAATGAGGTTACTTTTTTATTATTGATGATATATAGTGATAAAGAGCTGATTTTTGCTAAAGTGTATTGAGTAAATTGATTGAAATCTTAAAACTAAGGTTGAAAATAAGGTTGAATCAAAAGATATTCTGAAAATGTATATCATATAGAAAAATTCATCTTTGACTACTTTCATCAAACCTTTGATTCTCATTATCCACTGTTTTATGAATCTCATGTAATATTTTTTGTTGTTCTTTTATCAAATGGTGGTCACTTTCTTCGATAGTTTGTTCATTTTCAACAGTCTTATGAATCTCATGTAGTATTTTTTGTTGTTCTTTTATCATTTTATGTACGTTTTCATCTATACTCTGTTCCTTCTCTATAGATTTGTGCATTTGACTAATTAGCGATGCTGCCTCTTCTGTTACATAATGATGAAGTTTTTCAATTTTTTCATGGACACGTTTATCTGCTCTTCTATGTAAAATTAGTATTAAAATACCCAAAGAAAATCCTATAGTTATATCCACAATTTTATCAATCAAAAAATCGACATATTCAATCAATAATATGAAGAAATTGAATACATATAATAAATGATTATTATCTTCAAGAGAATGATCTTCAAGAGAAAAAAAGGATCCATCTTGGTCATTTCTTATGATTGTATAAATTTATTGATACCATATTATTAATTTAAAACCTATAATCAGATTATTTTAATCTATTAAAGATTAAAGAAATTATTTAACAATTACATCTGATACAATTGTTCATTATAAATGTCTAAACATGGTAACGTAATTCTCATTATTTAAAGGATACAAAATATGCTAATTGGATTTAACAGCAATCGGGCACCTATTATTATCGGTATAGACTCCTAGGAACACAATTCTTAAAAGAGCCTATCAATGAAAGCGTTAAAAAAATATACAGATTTCGGTAAAATATAATGAACAAGATGATTCTACAATGCCATGTTAATCACCTCATTCTAAATGACATCAATTAAAAAACTTTGATCTAAAAATTCGCTGGTGCATTACATAATAGTTATTCTTATCCTGTTCGCACATTTCAGCCAATCTTCTATACTGACTGTTTTAAGGTAATTTCATAGTCATTCCTTTTGTCTTGCTATGTTTTGAGTCTTGGTTGCAGACACATATTCACCAAATATTCTTTTGATAAAGTATGTCCGGTTTATTTAGCCATCCGTCTGTATCCATACATTCTTTTCTTCCTCCACTTGAAAAGATATTTTATCCAAATGAGTATCTTTTATATTTCTCAATCTATTGTTTTTAGAAAGGATAGAATTCTTTTTAACCTTTATAGCAGATTTAACCTTTGTTCTTATAAATATTTGAAATCCTCACTACTATCATAAGAACCAGGAACTATTGCCGACGTTGACTACAATATCGTTATTGCTTTTTTTAACACGATCAATCAATCTTGGCATAACCTGTTTTCCATTATATATTTTCATGTCACTGAATTTTAAAACAAGTATTTATTTAGCATTCGTATGTTTCGCAATTGGAATCCTTGGACGGCCTTCTTGTCGATATTCAACCTGCCTTGCATCCATTGACATCTATTTGGCATATTTATGCCAGTGCATTCTATTGCAATTTTTATGTCTCGGTTAATCACGGCCCTCCTCTCCTGCTGATTGAAGTATTCGATTTGTTTATTATTGAATAAATATGTGAATGACTTGAACAAATAGGAATACTTTCGATGGATTTATGATATGTTCATTTTATTTGTTTGCAAAGTAAACGATAATACGCTCTAGTTTAACAGATTAGAACGAATTTAAGGTCAAATTCATTACTTGCTGTACAGCTTCTCTATTTCTTTAGCAAGAGAAATATCACGTGTAGTTATGCTATTAACATCAAAGGATTTCAAAGAAATCTTTACCGTTTTCCAATTAATTGTAATTATAGGATGATGATCTACCTTTTCTGCAACATTTGCTATCTTATTTACAAATTCAATGGCGTCCATGAAATTAGAAAATTTAAAGGATTTGATGATTTTTCCGTCTACCAATTCCCATCCATTACCTAGTTCAGCAATCTTTGATTCAATTTCATCCTTTGGAATCATATTATTAACTAACCCATAAAGTAAAAAAACTTTGGTACAAGAAATTATATTATCCGGATTAAATGATACAAAATTACGAATAAAATAAAATATAAAAAAAGATTATTTTGTTTGTTTGTTTGTTTTTCGATGGATTTGTTTAAAGCTGAAACAGGATGGCAATACTAAGAAGGTAAGTCATCTTTTAAAATAAAATGATAAGTATTAAATTGATTTATTTTGATTCATATCAAAATATTGTATTGGACAATCCTATAGTGTTGGTATCCATATATCAACAATTTACTTTGAATAAATTAAAGTAGATAAATATTATAAATTCAGATATACGAAGTATTCATTGCTTGCTTTAAATTCAATGTTAACTAATTCTTTTTATTTTATTATCTTTTACTATATCGTCTTCCAATCTCTTTATTTATTTCATCCTCTTTTATGATTTCCCCTCTTCGGCCAGGTGTTCTCATCTTCTGCTGTCTGACTTTTCTCATTTCGTCTTCTAGTTCATTATAGCCCTGGTCCTTGCCATTTATTTGCTGTCTTTTCTTTTTTAATTCTTGAGAATATGTTTTGCGAAATTGATCTTCTTTTTCTTGTTCCGATTTATCTATAACGGTATCATATGCTTCAGGTATTTCGTTCATACTATTAAAAATACTATAGCCCTCATAGTATTAAAATACATTGAAAAATTACAAAGAAATCAGTAAGGTTAAAGAAAATAGCTTAATTTTTATTCTTTTTGAAGTCATATAGACTGATTGGCTTGTATTCCTGCCTTTTTTATTACAAATATCTAGTCTTATTAATAGAATAATACAATAAAAATACGAACATCAATTTAATAAACTACAACGCAGAAATCTCTAAATAATTACCCGGATTAAATGGAGAAAAATATAATACATAATTTTCAATTATGTTAGAAATAGAAAACAATTATGAAAGATTAAAATTCATACATCATGACAAAATTGCTAATATTAAAATATAAAGATACTTTAACAATTTCTCATGTATTACTGATATATAGGACCATCTAAAAAATAGTAAAAACCAGTAAAGACAGTTAGAAAAATTCTTGGTTTAATTAATAGACTAGTGTGATATTTACGATTATAAATTATCGTTCTATTTGTGTTGTTGGTATTTCCAAAATTATTACTTATGATTACCAACTTTCGCTCAACACAAATGTTTTTTTAGATAATTTATCTACCTTGGAAAGTAAAATATTATTGTGGCTCCCATGGTAACTATAATTCCACCAATTATTTCATATTTGTCAGGTCTTTTTTTATCAATAAAAAAACCCCAAGCAATGGTCATTATTACAAATATCCCCCCGTATGCGGCATATACTCTTGCAAAATTAGATGGTTGAAGGGTTGGGATAACACCGTAAATAAAGAGGACAAAACCGCCTAAGAGACCAAAGGTAAATTTTCTTTTTTCTTTTATCCATTGCCATACCAGATACCCCCCTCCAATCTCTAAGATAGCAGCAAGTACAAATAACAAGAATGTACCTAGAATTATCGTAAAACTATTCAATTCAATATTATGGCGAATTGGTATTAGAAGTAATACCAACCATGTTTTTTTCTTTGGTTCTTGGATAATAAAAGATAATTATAATTCCAAAGATAGCAATTAACGTTCCTAGTATGTCATATATATCAGGATGTATTCCT
>JBQCGN010000228.1:0-3809 GCA_051955655.1 Candidatus Nitrosocosmicus sp.
TATTTGTTTTTCATACTTTGATCCCAGAATTAAATCTGAAGGGTAAAAACATGAATATAAAAATTATAAAAGAATACAAAGGCGGATTTGTTGGTGGATTACTTGTTTTAATATTGCTTGCTATGACGTTTTATACATTATTCTTTATTCCACCACAATTGCGGATTCAATGGACTAACCCTTTGTATTGGTCCAATAATCCAAAAGATGCCTCTCCTATCTGGATCAATTATATTCTAAACCTTTTTAATCAGCAACTACCTGAACATAAAATATTTCAAAAAAAAGATGCAAGTCTTAATGTTATCAATGAAACTGGTTTTAAAATGGAAAATAGTACATTTTCTTATCGGTTTAATTTTAATGAATTTCCAACAGCTTTTGATATTCCATATTCTATTTCTGTAGGTCAAATTCCGCCTGTATTAGAAGTCTATGTAAAAAGGCCCGATAACCTTGAATTTAAAATATTTTCAAATTCAATCGATTCAACAAATAATATTCAATTAGAAAATTCTTCTTCTTCTTCTGGATACGCTAATACCTCAAATAGTGTTTCATTTAATAATTCGACTTCAAATAACAATGATGTTATAGGAAGAATATTCTCCTCTTCTTCTGAAGTTAAAAACTCATTAGATGATTATTCGTCTTTTTTTAATTTTTCTATTTCTGGTCTATCTCCTGAAAAAATTATTTTCTCTCAAACAGCTTATAATTTGCCTTTAAAAGGTAATTATTTAATAAAGTTTGCAATTTCCTCCTTTGATAACGACACGAATTTAAAAGATCTTAAGTTGATAATGCATGGTAAAGTCTTTGGAATGTTGGGAACCGATGAATTGAGACGAGATGTTTTCTTTGGAATTTTGTTGGGTACACCAGTTGACCTTTTAATTGGTGTTACTGTTGCATTGTCTTCTACCTTTATCGGTCTTTTTTATGGTCTGATTGCAGGATATAAAGAAAGAAAAACCGGAACAATAATGTTGACCTTGATAGATATTTTTATATCTGTTCCTTCCTTAATCTTGTTGATTATAATTTCTATTCATTATGGAAGGAGCTTGTTAATTCTTATCGGTCTTTTTATTTTATTTGGCTGGCCAGGCTTAGCTTTATTAAACAGAACATTTAGTATTCAGATTAAAAATTATCAATATGTACTGGCTTCAAAGCTTATGGGGGAATCGGATTTTAAAATTATTCTACGTCATATAGTCCCACAGCTATTGCCATTTACTCTTGCTAATTTTGCATTAGCTGTTCCAGCTGCAATACTTACCGAATCTGCATTAAGTTTTCTTGGTTTAGGTGATCCGAGTTTCCCAACTTGGGGCCAGATGTTGCAGGACGCTCATACATCTTCAGCTGAAATACTGGGATATTGGTGGTGGATTGTATCGCCTGGATTTATGATCTCGTTGACAAGTGTTGCATTTATTTTGCTTGGAAGATCTTTTGAAAATATTGCAAAACGAAACAGAAAGTTTTAAACCTTTCTTTTTACATAATTATTGTTATCGTTTAAGAAAATAAATTTCTTTTCCGTTGCTGTTATATGCATGAATGTCTGATTCTTCATAAGGATAGCAAATTATTATTGAAACTAAACCGTAAAAATGATTCAAATCCTCTACTGATGGACGGCTTGTTCCAGATGGATGTGAATGAGCCGTACCAACATATTTTAAATCAAATGGTAATTCATTTATTAAGAAACTAGAATAAAAAGGACCGTGGATAGAGAAAGGTGGGATTACAAGATTGTTTATTAAAATTTCTCCCTTTTTACGAGCACCTTCCAAAATCAATATTGATTCATAAGGATGATGCATCTTTGAATAAGAAATTATTCCGTCAATAACATTTTGTGTTATTATTATTGCTTTTTTATTTGTTGATTCCCTTTTATCATTTGATTTACTACTGCTTTTAAAAAAATTAAAGACCACTGTTGTTTTTTTTATATTTCTTAAAAATAAATATTTTATGGCAACTATGTGATTGTCTAATAAATACGCAAACCAAAGTTCGATCGAATTTTTATATAAGAATTTTATTCTTATTTTCACCTGAAAAAGAAAGAACAATCTTTTAATATATTTAAATTACAAAATTCATAGTTTGGTTTATAAAATATTCTTTTTAGTGATTGTAACGACTGTTTTGCTCACTGCCGGAGTTTATTCATCAATCAATGCTCAAACCGTATCAAGCGATAATGCATCAGATAAACAAAATTCTTCTTTAGACTCGACATCTTCTCCAAAGAAATCTTATGGATTAAGGATATCGTCACCTGTTTCAGGTGATCAAGTCCTAATTAGTGGAAATAGTTACTGGAACAAAAATGGTCAAAATTTTACAATACAGGGTTTTTCTATATATGATAAAAATAGTTCTTTAGCTTGTTATGTTTCTGTAATTGCAAACGGCGTAAAACCATACCAAACGGCAAACGGTACCGGCCCAAAAGGAAATACTGATTATACAACATGGAAATATACTTTTTCTCCTCTTTACACCCCTTTAAAAGAAGGGCCTAACAAAATAACCTCTAAACTGTCTTGTCAACCTGGAGATCTAGTGGCATATTACAGTGTAAATGTTACTGGGTCCAAATTCAATGGATCCTTGCCAAATTCTACTCAAGTGGCGCCTTTAACTTCACAAAATAATTTATCTAACAACTCTTCCACATCAACTTCAAATAACTCTAACACAAGCTCTACAATAGTCCAATCAAATCAATCTTCTTCTACACCTACACCACCCATCTCTGAACCAATAACATCCAACTCTTCCATATCAACTTCAAATAACTCTAACACAAATTCTAGTTCTTCCATACCAACTTCAAACACTGAGACCCGCAACGTCCCTCCTGCGACAAAATCAATGAGTATTGCAATTGAGAAAACGCAGAGCGGTAGAAGCCAATCTCTTGTAATTACTGTAAAAGATTCTGCAACAGATCAGCCTATCGAAGGTTCTTTCCTTGCAGGAAATATTAATGACATATCTTTTTCCGGTATTTCCAATTCTAATGGTGAATTTACAAAGGTCATATCACCAGATGTTCTGAAGAGCGCATCAAGCCTAAAAGTATCCGTAACCGCTACAGCTGATGGATATAAACCCAATAAAGCAAATACATCCTTCGATCTCTCCAACAACCCCAAATCGACTACAGCCACAAGTACCAGTAATAGCAATATCAATAACGGTGCTAAGGATATGGCTTCCAAAATAGCTAAAGATGTTCAAAGACAATTAAGCAAACAAGGTATTAATATTCCTCTTCCATTTGGGAGTTGATACTTCGTAAATAATCCCTCTTTATTTTTTAGAAATTTCAATATTGTTTTATTTTTCAACAAATAGTGTGGTTTGAATGTTTTTGTTAATTATCTCTTTGACTGGCTTCCAGGAAAGTCTTATGTGGTTTTGATATTGGGTTATATTGTCTTTTTGATTTAGAAATAATTTCGTTTTTGGATCTGATGGATAGCCTGAACCTATGTCTTTTCCGATCGTTTTTTTTTATTTTTGAAATTTCTTTATCTCTAGTAACCTTCGCTATAATTGACGCACTAGAAACAATAATGTTGTCTGAATCTGCCTTATGAAATGAATAGATGGATATCTCTTTATTATTCAGATTTTTCTTTATTTCTTGCTGAAATCTAAAGGGATTTACATCACATGAATCTACTATAATTTTTTTAGCATTTAAGTTGTCTGCTATGACGGTCATAAACTTCGATTCTAATATGTTTAATTTATTATATTTTACAAATTTATCT
>JBQCGN010000229.1:0-4861 GCA_051955655.1 Candidatus Nitrosocosmicus sp.
ATTCTACAAATTAAATTTATATAATATTATAAGATCGAAAGAATTTAACTCGCTTTTTTTGTATATTAAAGCAATTATAGATTTTTTGCAGCAACTCATTTTTGGAAATTTGCATTTATCAAATATAAGAAATTACTAGTATTTTAAGAATGAATATATGGAAAAGACTTATTTTTTGACGATTTTTATTTGTGTTTTTCAAGGTTCTTACAATGAATTATTCGATGGGCTTGAATCGTAATAAAGCACCGATTTTTCCCAAACTCTGTATTTGGTTACCTTCTTCTGTTTTTGAAGAAATAACTTCAATTCTGGTACCAGTCAGCACCGACAGTTCTTCTAAATAATCAATCAGATCTTTTTCCTTTATCAAAAAATCCGTACTCATACATATTCTACAAGGTGTTGAAACAATGTCTTGTCTGGTTTCCATTAAGTGTTCATTGTCTGTTATTTTTTCTACCGTATTGTTGCATTTTTTACATGTGGATTCTATTCGAGTTAAGGATATATCATCTGTAACAATTATTAAGTCAGCAAAACCCGATTTTAGTTTGTCTATAACTTCGTTAATGCCATAAATGCCTAGACCTTTTCCAGAATAAACTTCACTTAAAAATTTTTTAACTAATTTTTTTTCTTCCATTAGCCTAAACTCGGACATAATTCCCTGATCATTCACTTTATCGATAATTTCTCTTACCCCTTCATCACCGCTATAAGAAGTATCTAATATTGAAATTACATTATTTTGAAGTCTATAATCAAGATATTCTTCTTTTATAAAATTATCTTTTGTTGGACCCGGTCCACCGACTATTAATCCTTTTACTGTAAATTGATCGATAAATATTTTTTGAGCATATTCTGCTACTCTTCTATAATATTCATTAAGCTCATTGTCTCTTAATCTTTCAAATCTTCTTGCAGATTGTCCTCCTTGTCTGTGCTTACCTGCAACACCAGATGTTAATGTCTCTATAGTTTGCCATCTGTCACCTGTCAATATTCCCAATCCTGTTTCTTGAGTATCTATAGATATTATTCCTATAACTTTGTCATCCTTTAACATTTCTTTTATATGATCTATCCAGAAATGGTCGTCGCAGCGGTACAGATTTATTTGTACCGGTTTTGGTGGAATTATTGGATATATCTCTATTTTTTCGGTTCCTATACCTTTGCCAGTAGGAATTGCTCCACAAAAAATCACTAGTCCATTTTCGGGAGTTTCTTTGTACAATTTTAATTGTTCCATCGTCTTGCTTAAAGCATCTTGGACATGCGTCCTGGTAAGATCTGATTTGATATTTGTGGCAGTACCAGCTTCATTTCTTAATTGCGATAGAATGTCATGTATTGGCCTACGAGGTGGAATGTATACAGTTACTAATTCTGTTCCATGGCCCGTTATTTTTGATAAGTCATTTAGCATTTTTGTTATCTTATATTTTTTTACTGAATCCCATTTTTGTTCGTCTTTTGCTGGTTGAGGCATACATATTGTTATATTTTTACATAATTTAATTTTTGATTACAAAATTGTACATGATATCAATTTATTACGTCTAAAATAGAATCAATCATTATAAACATGATTAATTTATTATTGTCATTCTTGTAATATATTCTCGCAAATAATTCATAATATTTATTTAAAAGTTTTCAGTGAATTTTTTAGAAATAAGCTTGGCAGAGATTAGAAAAGACTGTTATATCAATGATAAATTCGTTTTGATTCCAAATATAGTTAATAAGCCTGATAATCTTGGTAAAATAAATAAAATAAATAATGATTTGAGTAAAATTATGGATAAAAATAACTGTCCGTATTGTATAGGAAAAGACCAATTTTCAGAACAGTTAATTTTATCTTTTGTGTTTAAGGATGGAATGCTTCAAAGATTGTATGACTCTGAAGATCGATTTGATGAAAATTGGTCTATTAGAATATTCGAATGCAAAAATCCCATAGTTTCAACAAATCCTAACCATGAATATTCAGACAAACCATACTACCGTGAACCTGCATATGGATATGACCTAATAGTAATACCCACTCCCCAACATGATGTTTCTTTATCTGATCTTTCAATAGAGCAATGGACTAATTTATTGCTGGTTTTACAAGATCGAGTGAGGTGGCTTTATAGTCAACGAGGTGTTGCTTATGTGGCGATATATGCTAGCAGAGGATCTGATTGTAGTAGCGCAATTAGTCATCCTCATTTCCATATCACAACTTTTTCTTCTATTCCACCAGTTATTGAAAAAGAAGCTAAAACTTTTCATCAATTAATGACCGAAAGTGGTCATTGTCCTACATGTAATATGCTTGAAAGCGAAATAAATGGCCCAAGACAACTCTTTTCTACATCTCATTTTATTACATTGGTTCCTTGGGCTCCCACCTATAACTGTGAATTTTGGATATGTCCAAGAAAACATTCTATATCTTTTTCAAAAACAAGTCAAAAAGAAATAATGGATCTGTCATTAGTTATCTGTTCTTCTATGAGAGGAATGGATAATGTTTTGGGGAAAAATGATTTTACTATTGCATTTCATATCTCTCCTGAAAAGAAAAATAGTAGGCAGCTGCATTGGCATATAGAAATTTATCCTATAATAACTGCCTGGTCTGGACTAGAGAGGGGCTTTGGAATATTTGTAAATCATCCTAATCCTGAATTTTCTGCAGAAATATTGGGAGCTGCATCAAGAAAAGAACTAGCAAAATTAATGGGGATTGTTTAAAAAAATTAAAATAATCATCCTTTTAAACTACAGTAAAGAAATGTTAAAAACAGGGGAATGGTTGTCTCTTTCAATAATCGGATTAGTTATATTGTTCATCTTCTTGGCAATTTCTTTTTTTTCCTTTTTAATAGGACCTAATGGTAAAGGACCGCAAACGACAATAGAACCTTCAAGTTCTTTCATTCAAATTATTTTTATTTCAATTGGACCTGCTATTGCTTTGTCTTTCTTTACAAATGTTTTTTCAAAAGATGTTTCAAAATTGTCATCAGTATTAATGTTGTCTTCAGGAGCTATACTGATTATTGGAATGATTTATATATCTTTTCTTGTTCCTCAAATAAAAAATGTTGATCTACCAGTATGGGTTTCTAATATTCCAATCATATTTATAGGATTTGGAGCATTATTAATTTCTATGGGTGTCTTAACTTTTAAAAAAGCTAAACTACAAAGAAATAAAACCTTGGATTTTAATTGAAAATATCTTAGGGGTTACTTTTTTTGGAAAAAGATCTACTGAATTGTCAAAAACCAAATAGAGCCGATGATACTACAAATATCCAAATCGAAAAATTATTTTTGCCGATTACCATAAATAAAAGCAATTTATCGACCGTTTTCTCAAGTACTGATTTTAAAAAGGTTTTAGCCATTGTTATTGGAACAAAGCCTGATTTTTATAAACAGGCCCCTTTATTGCTGGAGGCAAAAAGGGAAAAGTTGCCTTCCTGCATAATATCTACTGGCCAACACTATGATGATTTACTAAGTCATGGGATAAAAGAATTTAATTTGACTGACTCTATTGCATGTGATTTGAACATTAGAGGCAACCTTTTGGAGAAATCAGGTGATCTGATGTTGAAATTTGGTTCTTTTGGTAGATACATAAAGGCACAGTTCCCGAGACATGATGTATTACCAATAGTTCATGGCGATACTCTAGTAGCGGGCATGGCGACTTTGTCATGGGTATTTGGATTGGGCCAAAAGGTTGCACAGAATGAGGCTGGGCTTCGTTCAATGAGTCCAAATGTAATTAAAGAGATCAAGATAAATCAATCACCTGATAAAAAGTTTTTAGAAAAATTTTTAGTAGATCAATTAAATGAAAGTTGGTTTTTAACTAGAGAGGAACCATTTCCCGAGCAAATAGATACATGGGTTTGTTCGGCAGGTACAAAGTACTTTTTTGTACCTTCTGAATTGAATAAAAGCCATTTAATTAGAGAAGGTTATCCAAAAGAGGATATCTTTACCGTTGGTAATTCGGTTGTCGATGCAATAAATTTAAAACGAATAGATAAACCAAAAAGAAGCATATTTGAGATTAGCCCGAAATTAGAATCAGGTGAGTGGATTAGAATGGACATACATAGACGGGAAAATCTAACATACCATAGATTTAATTCAATCATTGGAGGACTAATCGATTTAGTAACTAAATCAGGTTTTAAGGTTATATTGATTTTATTAAATGCGACTGTTTCTGCTTTGAAGAAATTTAATCTATACTCTAAACTCAAAAGTTTGGAAGAAGAATATCATAACAAATTTATTATTTCAGATTTATGGCAGGAGTATGGAAATGTTGTAGAGTTTTTAGATAGTGGTAAATGCTGGGCAGAGATAACCGATTCCGGGTCGATGCAGGAAGAGCTTTTATATTTTCCAAAAATTTGCTCCTTTACCATGCGTTTAAATACTGATAGACCCGAAACAATTTTTAATGCTAGAGGCAATTTATTAGTGCCGCCAATCAATAGACATTGGATGACTGAAATTGTTTCAATGATTTATGAACAAAGAGAGAATTACGGATATAATTTTAATAATAAAAAACAAATTTATGGTAAGCCTGGAGAAGTTTCGAAGAAAATTGTAAAAATATTAAAAAAGGAATTTGAAAATAGTGAAAACAATTTTTTTCCATGGCTCCATCAAAGACTTGGTTACTGGTCTGAAAAAAATGAATTTGAATATCTATAGAACTTAAATACTACATTTATTTCTATTCTGAATAAATGCCATATATTACAATTATTATAAGCTTTTATTTCGCTTTTATAATGTATGTCTAAATGGTATTATGGATATA
>JBQCGN010000230.1:0-4617 GCA_051955655.1 Candidatus Nitrosocosmicus sp.
AATTTGGTATCCATGAAGATATCCATTATATGATATTAGTTCATAATCTGCCAGATATACCAGATACTTTTTGAGTTTTTTATACGATGTCAAAGGTAGTTTTCTATGGGTTTCAAATAAAAGTTCAGAAACAGACATCTTTTGTAGTGGATGTAATAATAATGATAATAGAATATTCTCTACAATCTCTCCTCTAAGTCTTGGTGATTTTATAATGAGATGGTTGTTTTTTGTTTTCATTTTGAAAATCTATGATAAGATGTTTTTTTTTATTCCTCTTACTTATCCGTCCTTTTGTTATTATTGTTCTTTTTTTCTATACCAAAGACGTTATTAAGATAGGTATTGTAATTTTGGATATACAACAGTATCATTTTATCTCGAAGTCCAAGGTAATTTTCTACCATATTTTTCATATTATCAATCCATTGAGGCTGAAAAGCATTGATATAATCTTTTTGTAGGTTCAAACTCTCTAAAAACACATGTATTAATGGCTGGCTAGCTTGTCTGTAATAATCTATTAGTCTATCAGTATTTATTAGATTATATCGTATTATGGCTTTCTGTATGGATATTCCAGTTACCTCTGTATGTTTGTCCAAATAATCTTTCTCTGTTGTTTTTTGTTCTTTTTGTTCTACTGAATCTTTTATGTTTTCATCTTTTTGTCTCTTAAATTCTAATAAAGGTGGCGGCTTTGGAAGGGATGTTTGTTGAATTTGATGTCAAAAGATCTTTCTATCTGCGATTGTAAAGCTGTATTTTTTTTCCTCCAACCCTAATTCATGATCATCCATTGTAGATATCAGAATTATTGTTTTAGATTTTATATTTAATATTCATGTTTTAAATGCAACAAGTACAATAAAATATTAAGATTTTAAATTCTGCAATTATTTGGATGCAAGATTTTTTTGCAACACATGAAAATAATGATGTCAAAACAAATGCTTTAATACGATTATTTTAACATATAAATTCAATAATAATTGATGTTGAATGTCCATACCAAGACAAAAGATAAGGGAAGAAAAATCTAAAGAAAATAAAAGCACAGCCATTAAAATTAAAACAACTGTTTTAGATGAGCTGAAGCAGGAAGCAGAACAAAAAGTGGAAGATGTGAATACTTTGGTAAACCAGATATTAACATCTCATATACAATGGCATAAACTTGCAAAAAAATCCCGATTGGTATACATATCGAAAGATTTGATGGCCAAAACTATAGACTACCTTTCCGATGAACAAATAATTCAAATGACATATGAGTTTTCCAAGCAGCGATTTATGGACATAATGCACATGTTAAGAGAGGAAAATACCTTTGCTTGTTTTATGGATACTCTTTGTTTATGGCTTGATGCATCAGGCTTTCATTATAGAATAGAAACAAACAATATTTCTAGTCATAGTGATGATGATGTCATAAAAGTGTATAAAATACATTTTGATATGGGCAGAAAATGGTCTTTGTTTTTTAAAACTCTAATGGCATTGACATTTGAGCATTATAAAACAACAGATGTAGAGGTCAAAATGACTGATAATATAGTGATTTTAAAGATAAAGAGAAAAATAGAAGAATAGAAGATAAAAAAAATAGTATATTTAGAAAGAATTATTTTAATTAGTCTTTTTGTTTTCAATTAATCTTCCAGTTTATCTTCTACCACTACTATAACAACAACAAATGATATGGGCTTCTGAAATTCTTACCAAACAGAATACCAAACATTTACTATGATTATTTATCGCATTGGACCATTTGTAATAAAAACGATAAAATAGTGAATTGAACATCAAGTAACTATTTAAGTGCAATGTCTCGTATCACTGTTATAGTATAAACTCATGCTTAAACCAAAAGACCATTCTAAAGGTAAGTCTGATACAAGTGAAAGCATAACTTTTAGAATGGGAAAGCCAATTTTGGATGAGCTGCGTCAGGAAGCAGAACATAAATTAAAGAGCATCAATACCCTGGTCAATCAGATTGTAAAATTATATATAATTTGGCACAAACCTGCAAAACAAGCTGGCTTTGGCTATTTTGATAAGGTGTTGGTATCAGAGATGATAAATCTTCTTTCTGATGAACAAATAGTTCAGTTAGCTGAACAGTATTGCAATCATAGACTAAAGGACATTGCATTTATGTTAATTTCTGAAAATACCTTTACATCCTTCATAAATGGAATTATATCAAGACTTGAAGCATCAGGTTTTAATTACAAATATAATGTTAATGGAGATTATATCACATTAGTAATACAGTTTGATATGGGCAGAAAATGGTCTTTGTATTTTAAATCCTATATGCAAAAAGTATTAGAATATTATAAAATTACAGATGGGCAATGCGAAATGACTGATAATACGGTAGTAATCAAAATTATCAATTAATTGTCCCTTTAATATAATAAAATAAAGAATAATGAAATTTAATGAACCTTGAGTTGAGATGTATAGTGATGGCCGATATGTATCAGTATAACAAATTAACAAACTGAGAACAAAAATATATTTTGTAAATTCTATCGTTACAATAAATAAAATAAAATATTGATATATTAGCATCCATTACTTACTTGTCTACAGAAAAACTGCTGCGAGCTATTTACTGGCAATGATTTTATATTATCTGCTGTTGATGCAGAAAACGTTTGATTGGCACTTGAAATAGAGTTTTTCTGCATCTTTTGCCATGGATTTCCACTTGGAGCAAAAACAGAAGAAACGTATGAGAAAGATACAAGCCCTACTAATGAAAATATTAACAAGACCATACAAACGCGGTTGTTAAAAATATAATGAAAACGGTCTTGCATGTCATATATTTAATATAGATATCTATAAATATTAAGTTACTATATACAGGATTAAGTATTAATCAAGATAAAGATATCAAAATATGCATTTGTTAATTAATTGGATACATATCAGATATTAGCTAAACGATATGGAATCGGTAATAGTTGAAACAGACAGAGAGGAGGAGGTTTTAGAGAGAATTCAACTAGGGTTTGAATATCAGTTTAAACAGTATGGCAAGTGTAAGAAAGAGGACATCAGTTCTTTAGACTATGATACATTGCAAGAATGTAAGATAATACAAAGAATTGTTATAGTCGATGAGGCAGTTATAAAATAAAGTACATCCACTTGCTAAAGGAATTGCAACTATCCTTAATTATCTAAGAAGAGAGCATAAGGAGAGAAAACAAGAAAACAGCTACCTAAAACATATATACTTATTACTCAAAGTTCATGGTCAAGAAATAAGATTGTGTTTTAGTCATCCATTTCATTTCTCATGACTATAATATTTATAATCAACAGTAATGACTATGTTTTCTATATCTAATACAATTGTTCTAGTCCATGGATCTTGCCATGGGGGATGGTGTTGGAAAAAACTTGTTCCATTTCTAAAGAGAGACAATAACGAAATATACACTCCCACTCTTACAGGTTTAGGGGAAAGAAGTCATTTACAAAACCAAAAGATAAATTTATCAACATGTAAAAGATGTTGTTCAAGTTTTTGAATTTCAAGACCTTGATGACGTTGTCTTAATAGGTCATAGCTACGGTGGCATAGTCATAGGAGGGGTAGCAGATGTTATACCTCATTAAATTAAATCCATGATCTTTTTTGATGCATTTATTCCTCAAGATGGCAAAAGTGTCTTTGAACTAGTTCCGGGATTAAAGGATACCTATGAACAAAGATCCTTAAAAGTAAAAGATAAAGAATGGCTCGTTGCCTCTTATACACCACAAGAATTTAGAGTTAGTGATTCAAACGACATAAGTTTGATGAAAAGCCGCCTATGCCCAATGCCATTTCAAATTCATGTTCAACAGTTGATTATAAAAAATATCAAATTTAAAGATATGCCAAAGACATTTATCACATTCACTGATTTTGGGGAGCCGATGTTCAAGAGATATGTAAAAGAAAAAATCGTGGAAGAAGAAGCATCAGATTGGAATTACCTGGAGATTAAAAGAGGTCATGATGCAATAATTACAGCACCAGACGAATTGTCTCAACTGTTGCTGTCTTTAATTAATAAATAGAAATAACGTTCTTTCTTTCGCTTTTGAGGTTTTTAAATGGCAGTAAATACCATTGATTACCAATGTTTAAATAGTATCGTGTTTAACAAACGTTATGGTTAAAAGTAATTCAAATACTTCTACTAATGATAACAATGTCAATTTTAGTGACAGCAATACAAGTAACAATGCAAGCTTTTCTTATAATACAAATACAAATAATCAAGATTTTAATGAATCTGTAAACAGAGCACTTGATCAAACCAAAGACAATATAAACAGATCAATTGAAGAGTCAAGAAATCAGATTCCTCAATACAACTCCATCGTAAACAACTATCAAGAGCAAGCACTTCAAACAGCAAGAGAGATATCTGAAAACTTTATCGAATCTCAAAAGACAATTATCAACTCAATCCAATCAGCATGGAGACCACTTTCACAGAATTACAATACAACTGTAAACAGCTGGATATCTCCAGAAACAGCAGCAAATGCATATAGCAGATTTGTAAGCACAGTTGCAGACAACACTGTAACAGCATTAAG
>JBQCGN010000231.1:0-4393 GCA_051955655.1 Candidatus Nitrosocosmicus sp.
TTGAAGATAGTTTTACTAAAAATGGTATAAGTTATAGATGGATTATAGCAGGAGATGCATCATTTCAAAGTGTAGAAAATATAACAAACGATATTAAAAATGAAAATATAGAGATTATTGTAGGACTTGGAGGAGGAAGATGTATTGATTTGGGAAAAATGACAGCCAATAACTTAAAAAAACCGTTTATAAGCATTCCAACTTCTGCGTCTCATGATGGGATATCTAGCCCATTTGTCTCATTAAGAGGAGGGAGCAAACCATATTCGATTAAGGTTGAAACACCTATTGAAATAATAGCAGACCTGGATATAATATACAATGCACCTTATAATCTAATAGCGAGCGGCTGTGGCGATTTAATAGCAAAGATAACAGCTATCAAAGACTGGGAACTGGCTAGGGACGATATTAACGAATATTTTGGAGAATACGCTGCCAACCTATCTTATCTAAGTGCAAAAATGATCTTGGATGTTTCCAAAAATATGGAGAAATATAAAAAAGACGGGAAAGAATTAACAAGAGCAATAGTTGAAGGATTAATAAGTGCAGGAGTAGCAGCAGGAATTGCTGGAAGTAGCAGACCCTGTTCAGGTTCAGAACATCTACTTAGCCATGCTTTAGAATACATAAAAAATGGCAAATGTGGGCTTCATGGAGAAAGAGTAGGAATAAGCACAATAATAATGGCAAGACTTCATAAATTAAATTGGGAGGACATAAAAAGGGCTCTTGAAAATTTAGGCGCCCCTACTACAGCTAAAGAAATCAAGACTGACAAAGAAGAACTCATAGAAGCATTTTACCTTGCAGCAAAAATACGACCCGAAAGATATACTATTCTAAATAAAATTAAGCTCGATAAAAATCAAATTGAAAACATACTACAAGAAGTCGGAGTAATATAGAGGGAGAAGAATCATGAAATCCAGTAATAACAGTATGAATAATTATTTAAACAAAAAAACAAAGAATTTTTGCTACATCAATAATTACTAAATATGTTTATATAAACCAAGAATATATATAAAAAGAGTCATATTTTATAAAATAAGAAACGACTGAATCACGACTTATAAAAAACCTTATAATTTATGAATTCTTGAGAAGAACTTGTTGCCAGTATTAAAAAATGATGTAAAGAATTAATTACTTATTTTCGGTCTTTTTTTCGGCTTTAGATTGTACAGATGTCCCAGCATCTTTAGAAGACTCGGCTACTTTTTGTTCCTGACTTTGAGTAGATGAATCAGTATCACTATTACTTGTACCAGTAACTTGATCGGATTCCTTAGTTGTAGTAGTAGTAGTATTGGTATTAGAAAACCTTTCAATAAAAACAATATCTTTGAATTGAGGAACAAACTTTGAAATGTCACTTACAATTCCTCTTTTAATTATCTGTAGCCCATCTAAAAGAAATATTTTCTCGGGAATACTAATTTCAAGCACTGAATCCTTTTTTTCGTAATTAACATCAGACTGTTCAATAGGAAGTCTACGTCTGATAAGATTAGAAATCTTCTCATCATCACTCTCGATTTTTTTCACAATGTCTGCGTCATATACCAAAGTTCTTCCGGCATACTTGTGATTGAAGTCAACTTGTACCCTGCCAGAACCAATAAATCTTACAATACCCACTCTTTCATCTATTTCGACGACATCCCCAACCCCAATTTCATTAGCTTTTTCTCCTAATTTTCTCAAAGGTATCATTCTAACTTTTGACGGATCACGTTCCCCAAATGCTTTTTCGGGAGGGATCTCTATGTTTAAATGTTCATTAATAGTAGCATTAAGCAATGCATCGTCAAGTCCTTTTAAAACCCAACCTTCCCCTACACCAAGTAACCTAGGTTCGTATTTCTTGGATGGATCAAAATTTTGGGAATCCTTTACGTCACTTTCTCGAGTTGTTTCAAAAATTTCATTAGTATCTTTAATCTTAGCAGTATAATCTAATAGAATAAGAGAACCTTTTTCTAAAGTCATAAAAATCGCTGTCAATTTTCCATATATTAAGTTTGACAAAAAATACTACCATGTTAGAATATCAATAAATATCAAATTTATTTTTAAGGGTCTGAATATAAATAACAAAGTTAAGAGAATCGAAACAGTTCAAATACAAAAATTTTAAATTAAAATAAAAAAGGGTTTATAAGAAAATTCTCAAATATATTAGAACTTTCTTAAAGCACTGGCAATAGAATCCGATGGCACATTAATCCCAAGCAATTTCAACGCAGATTCCACTGAAGACAAGGTTCTAATTACATGATATTTGCTTACCTCTCCCATAGACCCTATTCTAAACACTTTACCTTTTAAATTTCCAAATCCTCCTGCCACCAATACTTTAAAATCATTAGATAAGATATCCCTAAATTTTTTATCATCC
This sequence comes from Candidatus Nitrosocosmicus sp., assembly GCA_051955655.1. GTDB lineage: Archaea > Thermoproteota > Nitrososphaeria > Nitrososphaerales > Nitrososphaeraceae > Nitrosocosmicus. The sequence goes on from JBQCGN010000231.1 coordinate 2,408, forward strand.
ACGCCGGGCAAATAATTAACTGCAATTATAACATTGCTTCTTGCATCAGGTTTAGCAAATGGTGTCAAACCCATTGCGCCCAAGCCGGTATAAAAAGCATCAGCACATATTCTATGTCTTTCTATGCGTTTATCTAAACCCTCTTCAAGGATCATATCTAGAGCTTCATTATAAGCATAGCAAAGTGGTAATGCAGGAGTAAATGGAGTTTCATGATGCTCCTCATAATATTTAAAATATCTTTTTAAATTAAGATATAAAATAGGCGAGCCATTATCTTGAATGTATTTTTTAGCCTTGGGGCTAATAGATATGGGAGAGACACCAGGAGGAGCAGCTATAGCTTTCTGAGAAGCTGTAATGCATATATCTATATTCCATTTATCTGTGGGTAATTCATCCCCACCTAAAATAGATACAGAATCTGCAATGAAAAAGCAACCTTTTTTAGCACACAAATCTCCAAGCTTATCCATATAGCGTATTGTTGTCCCAGTTGATGTTTCATTATATACTGCATAAACTGCTTTTATATCTCGGTGTTCATCAAAAGCTTCTTCAAATTTTTCATATGGAGGGTTTTCACCAAAAGGAGAAGGTATTCTAATTGCTTGCCCTCCCCAACTATCGATTAGGTCTGCCAGTCTAGTGCTAAACTCACCATTTACTGGAATGATTGCTTTATCGCCTTTTTTTATGAGATTAACGACAGAGGATTCCACAGCACCAGTACCAGAAGAAGATAACAATACAATATCACTTTCTGTTTGAAACAGTTTTTGTGTTTTTTCAATAATTGATTTATATAGCGATCTAAAATCCTCACTTCTATGATTTATAATAGGTGCCAACATTGCGTTCATAACTCTATTTGGAACATTTGTTGGGCCAGGTAACATAGCTAGATATTCCATAACAACTTTCAAGTAAACAGCATATTTTCCGTTATTTATAATTAATTCAAAAACAATCATATTAATTGGTTAACGAAAGAAAGTATTGCTGAATAACAGAAAGATCAAAACCTTCGAAAATTTAGATGAAAAATACCGAGAATCAGAAAATAAAGTGGCAGTATTATTTAAACCAGAGAATATTTTTTATCTTACCGGATTTTGGGGCGAAGGAATATCGGTGGTATCAGAGGATGAGGGAAAAAACAGTCAAACAACTAACCTATTGGTACCAAAATTGGAATATTCAAGAGCACTTAATAACTCAAGTGAATGTAATGTAATTTCATCAGATAGAGGAACAGCACTAATCAATGGGTTAATGAGTTTAATAAAAGATAATGACTGTGTTTTTTCAGATAATAACGATTTTGATATCATAACCAAAATGCAAGCGAAAATAGGCAATAAGAACATAATTGCCGATAACAATTTGCTATATGATACAAGACAAATAAAAGATAAAATTGAAATAGAAAATATAAAAAAAGCTTCTAAAATAATAGACAAATTATTTGAAATAACAAAAGAAGAGTTAAAGGAAAACATTACAGAAGAGCATCTGCAATCGATTTTAGTGTATGAAGCAATGAAGCAAGGAGCAAGATTTCCACCTTACATATACACTTCCAATCCATTGATTATAGCAAGCGGACCGAATGGATCATTTCCGCATGCTGAAACATCAAGTAAAAAAATCCAATCTGGAGAATTCATAGTAATAGACATAACATTAAATTACAACCACTATGTTTCGGATGCAACTCGAACATTTGCTGTTGGGCAGGTAACAGAAGAAATGACAGAAACATACCAAACAGTTAAAACCGCTCAACAAAATGGCATAGAGTATATGAAAAAAACAAAAGACTTTATGGATATCGATTTTTGTTGCAGAAATTACATAAACTCAAAGAAAATGGGAGAATACTTTACACACTCAACAGGTCATGGGATTGGACTTGAGGTACATGAACCACCATGGATAAGACCGGGTGTTCATAGTAAAATTAAAGAGAGTATGACAATTACT
>JBQCGN010000232.1:0-6196 GCA_051955655.1 Candidatus Nitrosocosmicus sp.
TATTTGCTCTCTGTTCAGCAATCAGTTTTACGGCAAGGGCTGCTCCCACAGTTGTTTTTCCACATCCTGGAGGTCCTACCACTGCAGCAATTCCTCCTGAATTTGAACGCCAATTGATTATTCTGTCTTGCTCTACATCAAATAAAAGAGATGAAGACATCAGACGCTAGTGCCTCCTATTTCTCTTCTAGAGTTGTTGCTATTATTATCTAATCCTAAAATCTCTGCGACTTCAAATGGAATTAGAATATTGGCTGCAAGCTTGTGGAATTTGTGAAGGGGCTCTAAAAGCCTTTTTGTTAGATTGATTTCATCGGGAATAATTATAATTTCATTTTCTGGGAATTCGTCTTTTACTTTATTTTGGATGACGTTATTATTACAATTGTATTGATAGCTGTTATTGCCCCTAAGAATGTTGATGGCCCGGTTGGCCAGGGTTTTGGTTCGGAAATCTACAACAAGTCTTTTTCCGTCTATTTCTTTAACTCCCCCAGTGGCACTAGCACAGGCTAAAAGAGGGATCCCTTTTTCCTTTATGATAAGCCTGATTTGCTTTCTAGGCTGTAAAAATACGGCGAAATTATCTTTTATCAAAGTAACATGAGATTCTTTTTGAGATCTAACGTTGTTGTTATTATCGGTTTCTTTTTTATCTTTTGTGCTTGATTCTAACCTATATCCGGTATGAATAATACCAGCTTTTTCAAGTGTTTCTATTGCAGGAACCTCACCCATTTTGTCAAGCATTATTCCTATTACAAATTTGGGTCTGTGAGTTTCTGCTCGCTCTTCCATTATCATATATCTTTTTCTAAAAAATGTTTTCCTTAGTTGTTCATAGTTGGGAGGCAGTTTTCCAGAATATGCCAGGTTAGAGTCCTGCCTGTAAAACTGACAGTCATTGCATACGGAAGATGAACCAGTATCACACACAGGACAAAATTGAGGTTTTTTTACCGGAGGTGATCTTCCACATAAAGTTTCATGTGAAAAGTTTCTGCCTTCTTTAACCTTGTTTATGGTGTCCTCTTTAATAGGGAAACGAGGGATATACGCATTGGTGTAATAAACAATAGAGCCAAAAAGACATTTGCTCCAATTGTCTTCATCTCCAGTATATCGGTAGTTAAGAAGTAGTAGATTTGCCAAAAGCTGCCATTTTTCGGACCCGCTGCCGTTTACAGGATCAAGATTATATGCTTTCCAGTCGATTGCCCCATATTGTCCGTTCTCAAATTCTAAAATTGCGTCTATTCTCCCTTCTTGATAATTTTTGATATTGGTAACTGTTATTTCAGTTAAAGATCTCTTTGGTTTTTCAAATCTATACATTATTCTTTTGGCAAGGCCAATTAAAATTCCATGGATTCGGTCATTGACATCATCGTCAAAATTCGACGGAATCTCTCTTCCTTCTCCTTTGGCCCACTCTTTTTTATACGATAGTATGCTTTCTGTGATCGAGGTGGATTCTTTTTGAATATGTTTGGCTATATTTTCAAAGTCTCTACATTTATAGGCCCATTTTTCTATGATAATGTCTTTACAAACAAGACTAAAAATATCATGTACAGAATCGGCAACAATATAGTCTTGTTGAGCCCTAGAAACCCCAAAAGGATAGCTTAATTTGAAAAGATATGGACACATACAAGCAGATGAAATCTCTGTTGACTGTACAAGTTGAGTTTGAGTGTGTGAAAGAGACTTGAATAACGTTCTTGGATTGAATTGATTGTTATTATCGACCTGCATCTTTTTTAAGAAACCTCCAATTTTACCTTCTCTAGTATTTTAAAAGCAAAATCATCCAAGAATTGCGAGTCAATTATTTGATATCTATCTGCCTTTGAAATTATCGCAAAGATTTTATTGTTTCTGGAAGAAAGAGCATTGATAGCTTCTGTAACTTCATTTTCTGAAATGTAGAACTTTCCCCCCATAGAAGAAATAATGTATGCGACTATAATGCCTGCAAATTTTTTGTTATTGTCCCTCAAATCAAGCAAAGCTATGTTTCCAATACTTTCACGTAAAGCCCTAATTGTCTCTATAATTTTTATCTCTATGACAATATATCTTTCTTTGGTTCCAAGGTAAATATCAAATCTTGTTTTTTCTTTTAAAATAGTGGTTATAGGTTTGATATTTTTGGGTGCAATCGACATCGGCAAATTTGACAATATTTTTTGTCTTAGTGCAGAAATAATCATGGTTTCTGCAACGCGCGGACTCAACGGCAGATTGTATTCCTTCAAGAGAGATTTTGCCATTGAGATCTGATCGAATGTTGAATTCAAAAGAGAAGATGGATTTATACCATTGTCGTTATTATCTTTGACAATATTATCAATGGTTCTAAAATTACCGCTTTTTTTATTTGCTATGTTTTTGAGAATATCTGAAAGTGATGGCAATATATCTTTGAACTCTTGAGAAATTTTAAAGATGTTTTTTCTGCCCTTTCTTTCGCTTTTTATTAAATGAATCTGATTCATCTCCAAAGTTAGACGATAAAGAGTAGGAACGGATAGATGCAATACTTCGGCAAGCTCTGTTGCAGTCATACCCTCATCTTTTTTTTCATTTAACAGATGAGTTATGGAAACCGCTAAGGGCTTTTCCATAAGATAATTTTCAAATACTTGCCTTTGATCCATGATAATTATATCTTTCTTAAGTCAAAAGAAAGATAAGAACAGGTTATTTAAAAAGGTTGTTGTTGTATAGTTTGATTATAAATAGAATGCTGTAGAGAGAAAGCACTTCGAATATTCCATAAATAAACGAATTGATATTATGGATTTTAAAAAGATAAGAGAATAATTCAAATTAAAAAAATTTTGACTTTTTTAGAAACTATTGAATCTACGTATTTTTAGTATTTCTAGTCCCAAACTTGATGAATGTGATTTTGTCAGATTTATATTAAAAATTAACAGACTCCCGTTTTTCAAATTACATGATCTTGAGGCTCTTGAGTACTTATTAAATTTCTTATAACAATATTTCTGAATATATCGAGTCCATAATAAAATATATTTGCTTGAAGTGTAATCAGACTTTAATTTGACTGTTAATGCAATTATAACCTATTGCAAGCCATATTAGGAAGTTTTGTCTATGATTTTTTTTGCAAATATATCTATTGCTTCTTGCTCTCGTGATGGTTCAAAATTTGCGATAATATATTGGATACCTGCTTGCTGTAAATCCTCTATTTGTTTTAATATGTCATCTGGATCTCCATATATTACAAACTCTCTAATCTGCGCCTCGGGAACTCCTTTAAAGACATCCTGTATTCTTCTCTTTGCTATTTCTTTATCTTCGTCTATTACAATAGTACCAAGTTTTGTTTTTAAAATTGAGTTGTAGTCTCTACCTACGTTTTTGCAATGTTCTTTTAGAATATCCAATTTTTTTCTTACAGTTTCCGTAGATCCAAATAGATTGCATGCATCAGCATATTTTGATACAATTTTAAGTGTTTTTCTTTCACCGCTTCCTCCAACTAAGATGGGCGGTGATGGTTTTTGTATTGGTTTAGGATTGCAGTATGCATTTTTAATTTGATAATATTTCCCATCGAAGGAAGCATAAGGTTCTTCTGTCCACATATTGCGTATTATTTGAATTGCCTCCTCTAGTCTATGCAGTCGCTCCTTGTTGGAAGGAAAACTGATACCGTATGCTACAGACTCTTGCTCATTCCAGGCAGCACCTATTCCCATGAACAATCTTCCTTTGCTTAACACATCTAACGTAGCTGCCACTTTTGCTAAAACTGCTGGATGTCTATAAATTACTCCGGTTACAAGTGTACCTAACTTTATTTTTGTGGTCAATGCAGCGAGCATAGATAAAACCGTCCAGCCTTCAAGCATTGGCTCCTCTGGTTTTCCAACAAACTGGATCTGGTGGAAATGATCCATGACCCAGAAAGAGTCAAACCCATTATTTTCTGCTTTTATTATAAGGTTTTTTAAGGAATCTGCGATCTGAGTGATGTTATTTTGACGATCATAATCGAAACTAAAACTTGGATGTTGCAAGCCAAATTGCATATATTAATCTATATCTATGCAATAATAAATTCCATAGTGATCTTTTGATTCTCAAATCATTTGCTTTAACAAAGGATAGATATAACAATTACAATTTACAAAACTATTTAGTAAAAAATTATATAACTAAAGGATCAAACTAAATTTTTTTTTATTTAAACAAAAGGTTTAATAAAAATATATTGAAATCATATAAATATCAAAGAATCTCGAATCTAAAAAGATTCAAAGGAAGTTCATTGGTTATTTTACTTCTATTAATAGTTCCATCTTAAAGATTGAAGGAAAGAAAAAGGGCCTCGTGTGATTCACTGTTGTTACCAAACATATACACAGATCATAACTACGAAATCCTCTTTTTCGTTTATTATCAAATAGATAAAGATTTTCTATTGAAAAGTTTGTATTACAAATTTGGTTGGATGATTCTTTCTCTAAATTGGTGATTAATAATGCAAATAGGTTTTCTGTTTTTAAAAAGAATTCTATCTAACAAGTTGTTACCTTATAAAAAAATCAGTCATGGTTTCTCATTCTATCATCTCTATTATTCTTTCAGAATTTTTGCAACGGAGGATAATCGAAAAATTGTTATTGGCGGGCATATAAACTGTTTTTTTTGTCCTTATTTCTAATAATCATAATACATTTTTCGCCGTTTTTTAACCATAAGTATCCCTCATAATAACCGGGAAATCCTATTCCGTCAGTCCTTAAATATGGACTGAATACTTCAAGTTCTTTTAAATGTCTTATTTTGATATCTTTATTAGTGATCGAATTTATTGTAATTGTTCTTCTGTATATTCCTTTGACCCGCAAACTATCATCGCTTATTTCATAATGCGCATATCCACTTATACAGATCATAAAAAAACAACTATAGAGATAGGAAAAATTAAAATTACAACAGATACAATTTCATCCATATCTATTTCATATTCTTCTATTCAAATCTACAAATAATTAAAGACATTCTATATAATTATTTTAAATTGTTATTATGTATCAAAACGAGTATTTCAAATGATATACACTAACATATATCTTTAATACTGTATATACATGTGCAGAATAGAATATATGAAAAGAAAAAACAAACAATTGCAAAATTTATCAAAAAATATGGTAAAGTAGATCATTCATTTATTTTAAATGAAGTAGACATTGATTATGATACTTTAATGAAAATACTATCTGAATTGCGTAGAGAAGGACGTTTGGAATAATATTAGAAAATAATGTTATAGATCTCTTGCATATAAAAACTATCTACACCTTCGGTAGATTTTGTGTCATCTCTCAGCTAGTTATGATGTCATTTTTCTATATTTATCAATTCTGATATTATATCCTATATCTTATCATATCTTCTTAGTTTGTTTCTATACACATCTGCAAATATTCTAAGGAAAATGATAGTTCTTACTCCTTGCCTTTATTGCAGAATCGATCTTTTTATCTTCACGATACTGAAAGTATGAATTGTGTTCTATCACGAGAAATTACAATTTTATCTTCATCCTGTATGATAGAGGCTCAACCTTAAATCATCGTTAACCAGCTTATTTAGCATTCTGCCATTGTGGATTCTCTCATCTGTTACGCCCAACGAAACAAGAAATAAAAGATTGTATATAAATCCGATTGGTTCAGCATATTAAGAGATCACTGCAAGAATAAACAATACACCATGATTATACTAGATTAATAACAGATTTGACCGAAATGTTGACCATAATGACCTTGTGGTTGACCAACAATCACAAATTATTGACCGTCTTTATATAATAGTTGACCGATATAATAATTGATGGAAGCAGGGTATCAAACACCATCTGAAGAATCGCTAGTGATACTAAAATATCTTGAGGGAAAATCCATGGATAAAATAGTAAATGAAACCAAAATATCAAAAGGCAAAGTTCACTATATAAAAAAGGATTGGAAAAACAAACTAGGGACCGCATCTGGAGACCAAATAATAGAGTTTATACGCCTTGTTAAAAAATCTGGCATAACAGTTGAACAGTGTACAGAAGGATTTAGAATGATAAACATTCTAAAAGACCTGGGGATAGAGTACAACAGTGGTTTTACAGATGATGAGAATCAGTATAATGATA
>JBQCGN010000233.1:0-2523 GCA_051955655.1 Candidatus Nitrosocosmicus sp.
TGCCTCAACAATGTTTTTTTCTTTATTTTGTTTATTTTTATGATTATTTTCTAATGTATTAGCCACATCTAGTTGGTTAATATCTAATTGAGATGCAATAACATCTGATGATAAGCTTGATTCGTAAAGATCAATAATAGATTGGTATGGATATATTTCATTTTCCTTACTGTTAATATCCATAAATAGAAACATTGTTTTCATTGTTTTTATATCTTTTTACATGGATATTGAAGGGATGTAAAAGTAACACATAAAAAGAATGAAAATTTTGTTTGTAAATAGATTATTATTTTCTAAATCATTCATTGATATATATTCAATTAATAAAAATGGAACTTGAGGCTTGCTTATCATACTCTGTATTATAGTTGTTTATATGCTAGAAAAACTATAACATATTAGCTGAAAGATAGATGCCGTCTAAATCTAATATATTGGTAGTAGACGATAATGAAGATATTGCCGATATTATTAAAACAGTATTAGAAGAAAATGGGTTTAAAGTTGATGCTTTTAATGATCCGTTATTCGCATTAGAATACTTCAAATCAAATTTGAGAAAATTTTCTGTAGTTGTATCGGATATTAGGATGTCTGGCATGAGTGGAATTGAACTAGTAGCACATATTAAAAAATTGGAACCAAGAGTTAAAGCAATATTTATTACTGCTTTTGATGTTGATTCAATCAAACCAGAGATAGAAAAATATGATTATGAAGTAGCAGAGGTATTTCAAAAACCATTACCAATTAAACAGCTTTGTGAAAGAATTAGAATGCATTTAGATAATGTATAGCTAAAATTTAAAAAGTAAGGATGCGGTTATTTTCCGCAATAATTTATATAATTATATATATTATTTACCTATCAAATAGAAAAGGAAAAGGGGTGATCATATATTTTGCATAGTGGAAAATATATTCATGAAATTGAAACAGAAAAAGCCCTATCTGATATGTTGAAAACTGATATGGGTATTCACTATATGATTGTCTATAAAGACCTTGACACCTTAAGAAAGTTTTATTCTCACTATACCAAAATCCAAAACCAAAAAATAATGAATCTGTTATGTTCAATTCATTCTATGAAACTGTTGATTCTGTTAGACCGTTTCTTTATGAAAAGATGAACATGAATGTATTAGAACATGAAAGAAATGAGGTTCTATTTATAATAGATGCACTGCAAACATATTTTGGTCAAGAGCCTGATAGATAATTTAAAGAAAGAATGACAGTCTATTCAAGGAAAAAGGAAGGAAAGGACTTTCAATATTAAATGATACGGTGCTTATCCTTTCAAAGGCATGAGCAAAGAACTGGTTCGATATGAATTATCTTTACCAACTGTATTTGATCTCCCTTTAAGACGCTTTTGTTTGTTTCATCAAGCAGATTTTGAAAGGTTACCTGATGAACAAAAACAAAAACTTATAGCATCATGGGATGACTATAAGAATAAAATAATAACATGCCATATTAAATAAAATATTTTAAAAAACATTTACAATAATACATATACACATTTGGAAGAGCTGATTAGATCTTTAACAGACAAGTTCTGATCTATGAAAGATATAATCAATCAAGTGGTTAAAGGAATATCAGAAACAAAGAACCAGCAACAGCTAAATAATATTACACAATCACTATTTTCATCAGGAATGATAAAAGAAATAGAACCTTAAACTTCTTTTATGTTGACCATTTTTATAATCCTTCTACCCTTTAATTTCTTTTATAAATTTTAACATTAATCTTAAATTCATCTTATAGATAGGCTAATTTTATTTTTAAACGGTTTATGACTAATCTTTTTTCTGTTTATGCATCGTTGATAATTTTCTTTTTTTTGGCGGATATAAAATACAATTTCTATTATTTCATATGAAAATCCCTTTATAACTAGGAATTAAAATAAAAAAATGGGCACCCAACTAAGCTCTGCCAAAAGAGGTATTTTTACAGATGAAATAAAACAGGTTGCAAAAGATGAAGAATTAGATATTGATTTTATTACAAGAGCCATCGCAAAAGGCTCTATCATCATTCCAAACAATATTGAAAGAAAACACAGTCAGAGACATAAGATAATTGGTATTGGCAAAGGGCTTAAAACTAAAGTTAATGTTAATATTGGAACATCTACCTTATATCAGAACCTCACAGAAGAAACAGCAAAAGCCAAAGTTGCTGTAAAGTATGGAGCAGATACAATAATGGATTTATCAGATGGTGGCGATCTTGATCTTATTAGAGAAAGACTACTTGACGCTGCCTCATCATTAACCTTCGGTTCTGTCCCTATATACCAAGCATATGGATATGGTATCACAAAATATAAGAATCCACTAAACATTACAGAAGATGATTTTCTAAATGCATTTGAAAAACATGCAAAAGATGGCGTAGATTATACTACTATCCATTCAGGAATAACACTTGATCTAGCAAAAAGAATAATGAATGTAAAAAGATATGCAGGTGTTGTCTCTAAGGGTGGCACCATTACAGCTG
>JBQCGN010000234.1:0-3112 GCA_051955655.1 Candidatus Nitrosocosmicus sp.
GCGGACACTGCCTTCCAAAGGATACAAAGATGTTTGTCAATTCGTCTAATTTAATAAAGAGCAAGATTCTCCAGGCAGCGATGGAGATTGATGATAGCTATAGAGAGTACATACAGAATAGAGACAATAAAGATAGCCCGTTTCCCCTGATAATAAAAAATAAAAAAGTTAACGGCCAAGCCGGTTAACTACATCAGAAATTTTAGTCAAATCAAAACAATTGCGCATATCGACAATAGAAATTTGCGCTTTAAATCTTGTTACATCTTCTTTACTAATGGTAATATATGGATACGGAGCAATAGTTCCTAAAATTCTTCCTTCTGCAGTCACATCATTATTTAACAAACACATCAATGCATCCCCAGGGAAATGACCACTTGTATCTTTTCCACACAAAATAATATATTGTATCTTAGGATTATGTAGACAGTATTTAACTATTTGATCAATACCTTTATTTTCGGAAAATAAACGACCTGCAATGACCAATTTCTTCATTATTTCAGACTTGGATATAACTTTTAAAAGTTTAACACTAGACAAAGTACATAGAGACATATTTGATCCATTGCCTTTAAAAAAATCAACTTTGATAGGAAATAAAATTTTGCATACTTCACCGGCATAATTATCTAGTTTTTCTCTAACACTAGTCATTTTTTCAAACCCCAGCTTATCTTTGAGTAAGGATATATTTTTAGAAATGGAGCTTCTCCTTCAGTCCATGGATTTTTTCTAACCCATTCAAAACTTTTAAAGAACTTTTCAAATATGATATTGAATAATTCACCATTTTCAATCAATTCAACACTTCCGTCAACAACAATCCCCTTGTGATTTGGAGGTGAATAAATATCAACAACAAGGCTTACATAAGGATTATTTTTAATATTTTTTAATTTTTTAGTTTTATAATCTGTTGAAATATAAAAACAATTATCTAAGAAAATATAAGATACAGGTATAACATGAGGTTTATCTCTAAAACAGGTAGCCAATCTGCAGCATTCGTTTTTAACAATAAAATTTATTTCCTCAGAAGCAAATTCCAAGTTAAATGATTTTAAATCTTTTTAGGTATAAATTTTTGCTATTTACAACAAATATAATTAACAGTTTTTGAAGATATAGTAAAAGGTAAATGAGCACCCAAAATAAAACATCAGATAAAGGTTTAACCATCATATATTATGGCAACGGAAAAGGAAAGACTACAGCAGCACTGGGTGTCGCATTACGATCAATAGGATATAATCACAATATCTGTATGATTCAATTCATTAAAGGAGAATGGGATTACGGAGAATTATACAGTTCAAATAGACTAAAGCCAAATTTTGAATTGATTGTTACAGGGAAAGGTTTTGTCGGCATAATTGATGACGATCATTTGATCGATGAGCACATACAGGCATCAAAAAATGCTGTGAAAATAGCAAAAGAAAAAATCAAGTCCAATAAATACAACTTAATAATATTGGATGAAATAAACTATGCGTTAAAACTAAATCTTATAACCGAGAATGATATCGTCGATTTACTTGAATCAAAACCAATTAATTTAAGTATCATTTTGACCGGTAATTACATATCAAATAAAATTATAGAATTAGCAGACCTTGTTACAGAAATGAGAGAAATAAAACATCCGTATAAGAAAGGCATAAAAGCAAAAAAAGGAATAGACTTTTAAGGTTTAAAAAGCAAAATTAATTAATCTTACAAATGGTTTAACTTTATTGAGTATTTCTGAAACAAAAAAACTCCCAGAATTAGGAGAGATTGTAATAGTCACCGTCAAAGAAGTTACGGGGCATGGCGCATATGTAACCCTTGACGAATATAATAACCTTACAGCTTTTCTTCATATATCAGAAATAGCTACAGGATGGATAAGAAACATTGAAAGATATGTAAAAGTAAAACAAAAAACAGTTCTCAAAGTAATAAGAGTAAATCAGTCAAGATCTGAAGTTGATCTATCATTAAAACAAGTCACTGGAGAAGAAAAAAAATCAAAAATAATCGAAGTGAAAAAAGATGAAAAAGGCTCAGCTTTTATGGAAATCATAAAATCAAAATTATCTTATGACGAAAATACAATGAAAGAATTAGAAGACAAGTTAAATCAAAAATACGATTTTATCTACGATGCTTTCGAATCGGTAGCAATAAAAGGTCCTGAGATATTGCAAAGTTTGGAATTAAAACCTGAAGTAATCGAAGCTATAGAACATGAAAGTAAAAAAATCCAAATACCTCATATAGAAGTAAGAGCAGTCCTCGAAATAATAGTAAAAAAAGGTAATGGTATTGATGTAATAAAAAACATTTTAACTTCAGTAGAAGGAACAAAAAATAATGCCAAGATCTTTATAACTTACATTGGAGCTCCAAAATACAGATTAACTGTTACTGCGGAAAATTTTAAAATTGCAGAAAAGGTTTTAAATCAAGCAATTGAAAAAATTAAGAACAATATTGAGAAAAATGGAGGCACGTTCAAATTTACACGGGAAGAGTCCAAAAAAACCCATCAGAATATATAAACATAGAAATGAAACACAGGATAAGAATTTGCAAAAATTGCGGAAAATATACACTAAAAGAAATTTGTCCGTCCTGCAAATTAGAAACAAATGATCCACATCCACCAAAATTTTGGCTTGAAGACAAATACATTAGGTACAGAGTTATAGACGCATATAAAAAACAAGATTAAAAAACAATAAAACTAAAGCAAATCAAAAGAAAAAAAATAGAGGATAGGTTACCTAGACAAGCCATTATTTATATTATTGACTTTATTTATAATATTACCTTTAGCTATATTTTGAAGAGCGGTAACATTTGAGGGTGTTGCGTTAATTGTTTTGGCCATCGCAATATCAGTAGCATTGGTTTTCTTTGTCAGATTAACAACTAGAGGAATAAGAGATTTTGTTTTATTTGGTGAGGATAAAGTATTATTATTAATAATGTTGTTGTTGTTGTTGTTTGTAGATATGGCATTATTTAACGAATTGTTTTGAGTTGTATTGATGGTGCCGTTTGGCGCATTTAACACACGTTTTGAATTAGCAAGATTTAATGTATCTGAGGTAATATT
>JBQCGN010000235.1:0-7543 GCA_051955655.1 Candidatus Nitrosocosmicus sp.
ATCATATATTTTTTTATTCTCTCTTAAAAATGACTTGTATATCTGGATATTTGTTTTAGTAATTTTATTCCAGCCATCCCACCACATATTAAATAGATCATTATCCAGCCACCAGGTAGGGTAAGATATCTCATTCCAGAACTTGTCTAGATCATTTGCTGCATCAATCCATACTGAGGAATATTCTTGTTGTGATCCATCGGTAGTTTTAGCAGATATAGTAGGAGGATTATACTCAGCACCAGCTGTTATAAGAGAATTATCATTATTATTTTGGATGTTGCTGTGGTCTTTTATTTTCTTTTTTACGAATCCTGTAATTAGAGCTGCATTGACAGCTCCAATTGAACTTCCAGCAATAATATCAAAAATCGGTCTGTTTTTCCTAGCTTTGGATTTATCGTCCTCTTCCACAAGATGTTCGCATAAAGCTTTGAAAACTCCTGCCTCATATGCACCAAGGGAACCACCACCTTGAAATACAAGAGCTCTTTGAACTATCTTTACAATAATATTTATTATAGATGGTGGACTTGATCGTGTTTCTGTTTGATCTTTGGCTATTAATTCAAATGATAGTTTTGTATATGGTTTTATTTTGTCTCCGTTGTTACTATCTTTGGTAGTTTCCTTTGCATCATTATCAAAATCTAATGTTATGTAAGGTGCCTTAAAATATGGGTTTTTTATTTTTGTAATTTCATCTTCTTTGCTTTCGTATTTTAAATCTACTTTAGGCCCTCCAATTTGTTTCCATATTAGTTTTTGATTGATTGGAAGAGTAATGCCTTCTAAAAAAACCTTGGACCCTTCATATACTATCTGTTCAGGTCCAGCGAAAGATAATAGATTGTTGTCGTCTTTATCTTGGTTCACTGTATTATTGTTTTTTTCAACTGCTTTCTGATGATAAAGCTCGTTGAACCAGTGTGATACTCCAAGGCTTCCGCTTTTTTGTATTACATTGTCATCTGTATTTGTTTTTGATGTAAATTGAACGGTTAATTTTTTCTTTGACCATTCACTTAGATCAAAGTCTTGTGTATTTGATAACCATTTATTTTGTTGTAAATCAGGATTAAAATCGATATAGTATCTTTTAAATTTGTATCTATATTGGAGGTCATAACAATCGCATATGAAATCCTCTATATTGGACATAATTAGCAAATATACACAAAACCTAGATTAATAGTTTACTAGTACATTAAATAAAAATACACATTTGGTTTCAGGTTACACTAGTCTTGACAAATTACGAAATATCTTTTTGATATTCCCATTGTAATTTGTGACAAGCAATGCTTTGAAGAGAGAAAAGTCAGGAGACTTCGCATATTGCATTTTCCATTTTTTTGTTAATATTTACAATACAAATAAACCAGATACAAAAGTAAGAGTTCATAGTCTTTAATAAACAAAATGAATCAGTTTTGTTTTAGTTTAATTGAGATTTTATTAAAAGTTTGCGATTGAAGATATTTAGAATCCGTTTGAAAATCAATATGTTATAGTGGAGTACAAGGTATTTGTTTTAATTGATAACATTGTACATTTTAACCACTTTTTTTTGCAAATAAAATTGCAGCTTGCTTAAATATACCTCTACTATTTCCTGTTATAATGCAGTATTTATTTTTTTTATAATCGACATTTTGTATTAAAATAAAATGTGCAGAAGCATAATCGAAGAAAAATATAAAATTCAAGTTTATAATGTTTCGAATTCAATAACACCTTAATACATTTTACTTTCTTATTCTTTGAATTAAAGATCCTTTATTACAGAGATTTAATCATATTGAACTTTGACAGACAATAATTTTTCAATTTATTTCGAAATTAATATCATTGATTCGTATTTAAGATATAATTATTCGTTAGTATTACAAGATAAAAAAATAATTGTGTCCCCATTATTGGGTTTTTTGTTATGATTAGTAGCCTGAGCCGCCTGCTGAACCTGAGCCGGTTGAGCCGCCTGCTAAGGCAGAACTAGTCGTGTTTGCACCTGTTGTATTTCCACCAGTAGTTGATGAAGTGTTTCCTCCTGTAGATAGAGAAGCTCCAGCACCAGTGCTATTGCCCTGTGCAAATACGGAACCTGCAAATACTAGAGAACCTGCAAATACTGCAACAATTGTTACGACAGCAATCATATTAAATTTTGATGTTGACATTGTATTATATACTAGATAACAATGTTTATAACATATGTACTCAGTTTTGAACTTTTTTGTATAAAAAATCATTTAAGAAGAAACAATGCATAATCAGACTGAACTATATAACCTATTCTATTAAAATGAGGAATAATCATTATTTAAGTTACAATAAACCATACTGAAATCAGCATAAGAATGAGAATAAGCATATCACGATTAATTATGATAGACTATGGTGCACTATCTCTTATTATTACCACTGCAAAAAACGATTAACATATAGAGGATGAAAACCATCATGAATTAATACATTTATTGTGTAGTTTCATTATCTGTAGAAACTTAAATTTGAGATAAGAGCAAGGTGTATTTAGAAGTTTATTTCTTCAAAAATAAACGCAAGACCAAAGTTACTTTAAATGAATATTTGAATCAGATGCAATAATGTCACTATCCATAATATCATTAATTGCGATAAGGTCATTAAATAAAAACAATAACGCTTTTGCCCAAAATTCAACCAATAAATCATCATCCAGCCCAGCCTCATCAACAAAAGGACTTGATTGCGCCTCTTTGCCATCTAAAATCAATAAAAATGCCGTCTCACTTCAAAATCCGAACAAAGATGTTTGCGATACAGTAATTTTCAGATTAGCCCCCCAAATTATAGAACATAATGGAACAATATTAAATAAATTCCTTGCAATAAATTCTGGTTGAATTTATGAAAGCTCCATCCAATATGTCAAATGGTGCTTCGAATCCCAATTCACCACTATTTGTTGTAATGGGAGAATTTGCCTTATTACAATCAGAATTAAAACCTGTCCTTTTGGTAAAGACTCAAGCAAAATGGAATATAACTGCTGTCCATAACCATCCAATCCTTGAAAAACCACCAATGATTTTTGTTCACTGAGACACCTTAGGAAGCCTGAATACTTACTAATCAAGGTAGAGAAATTGCTACATTGGATCAAACACTTTCTCAGCAGCAACAACAGTTACATTCTAGCAATAATACTTCAGGCAATCCCTTATCCGCAATTGGGAAACAATTGGGAAAGGTTTTAGGGTTAGGTGACAACAAGTAACTATTAATTAACTTTATTTTTTCCTGCTTCATTTTGTCTTGATAAAAGCCTTCTTAAACAATCGATATCTACATACAGTCAAGAAAGACTATTTCAAAATAATCAAGAAATTCTTTTTCTTTTGCAAATTAGCATATTATAAAGTAATCTGTAGTATTTAATTTGTTAAATATTTTTATCCAAATCTACTGGTACCTATAATACAATTTATCTTTTCACGATTAATGAAAATATTATTTAGAGTTTTTTTTAAGGTTTCAAATCTAAGTATTATTGTTTGATAATTGTTTATTGTTTATTGAGTAACTTCTATCTCGCCAATTTATATTATTTTTTTGTTTTGAATAGATAATTGCTGAAATAAATGCCAAGAGTATAAAAGATCCCGCTAAAGGAAAAGCTAGTGAATACACCACATTTTCAAATAAAATATACTTTAACTGTAAACTACTACTAATTATTATTAATGAAATAGAAATAATTATTAGAAACGATATGATTAAACCTTTGGTCATATCTTCTCCTCGATTTTCTTCTTTAATAATTGTGATTGAGAACGGCAAAATAATCAGAGGAAGTAAAAGTAAAACAAACGTAGCAATACCCATTCCTAATGCGTTTGATTTTTCCTTTTTGTAAAATGGTATTAAAAGTCTTTTTAGTCCATGATATAAACTATAAGGATCCCGGGCCCATATTGCATTGATATATTTTTCCCCACGAATTACTCTAAGACTAAAACCCTGTTCTTTTACTTTTTTCCCCAATTCTGCATCTTCTATAATTTCATCTCGAACAGAACTATGCGTACCGACCGATTCGTACACCTTTTTTGTTATTACAAAAAAGCTTCCAAAAAAAAATCCACCTTCCTTGGTTTTAGAATTGTTGGCCCTTAATGCAGAAAACCTGGCCACTGAGAATGTCCAAAGCAATGGTAATGTAATCTTTGTCCAAGAATCATGTGCTATTATTTTAGGTATTACAGTGAGTGAATCAAGTTTATGAAATAATAGATAATTTATGGCTAAATAAATAGCTGTTGTGGAGTGAATACTGTCAGCATCAGTAAATAAGAATAGATTTCCATTAGCTCGAATATAGCCTTGGTAACAAGCCCAATTCTTTCCGGTCCATCCTTCAGGCTTTGCCTGTGCATCAACATAGATTATTTTATTATGCATTAGACTGTACCTTGTTATTATTTCTGCTGTTCTATCCGAAGATGAGTCATCGATAGCAATTATCTCGTAATTTGGATAATCTTGTGCGAGTAAGCTATCCAAACATTTCTCGATATATTTTTCTTCGTTTCTGCACGGCAGAATTATACTTACCATTGGATAATCAACAACTGTAAGTGAATTTGCAATAGGCAATAATTTTGGAACATATTTTATCGATTTAATTGAGAATATTAGAAAATATATCAAGCTAAAAGAAATGCATATTTGTAAAACAAATAATGTTATAAAAATCGCATTAGAGTAATAATAATAAGGTACGATCACCATAGTTTAAATCATCTTTAGTTTATCTCTGAAGACATATATTTTAATAATATTTTATAGTTATTCTTGTCAATTTTGGGAAAAAGGATGAATAAGTTACATTATGAACTACAATTCGTCTCAAATATTTTCAAAAATGTCCCTTTTCTATGTGTAATACGAATTTTGACTCTAGATTGTTCGAACGATGAAATTTACCAACCTTGATGGGGCTTCTTTGTTTTAGATTACCAATTTCCACATCATCATTTGACATTACCAAAACTGGCAATCTATAAAATTCCATATTTGCAAAAAAAATCTCAACGTAACATTTTGGCAAGTAAATATTATAATGGCAAAGGAAGTCATCATGTAACTGTAAATAGAGGTAATATTTTGCTTCATATTTGAATTCTTTTATTACGTGAAAGGATGTAATTTGATATTTAGTATTGATAACGTTTTCCTATCTTCAATATATATTTGTTTTTTCACGATTTTTCTAAGTCATTATACTATATTTCAATTAAAAAATTTATCCTAATAACTTTGTCAACTTTATTTTTGTTTTTGATTGATTGATTAATGGTCAGCTATTTTATAGAATTTAGTTGAAGCTACGGTCTCAATAAAAATTGTCAACAGTGATAAGAGTTATCTTTTTTTTTCATATTAATATGAAAACTCGTTATTTTTGGCTTTATAATTGATGTTCGTCAACTTTAGCAAACAAATTCTCTGTTTACTCATTTCTATCGCATTTTTAATGTAGAACCATTACCAATTATTAGGCATTATTCATTTAGTTAAGTTATTTACTTTGTTGTCAGGTTTGATCGTTACATTTTTTAATCAATGGTATACCAAACGAAAAAGTAGCGCCTTTTCCATCCTCATTGTTTTTAGCCCATATTTTACCTTGATGGGCTTCGATAATTTTCTTTGAGAGATATAACCCCAGTCCAGTTCCTTGGAAGGATTTAGAAGTAAATTTTGTAAATAACTTTGGCATAATTTCTTTATCTATACCAATACCATTATCTTGTATATCGACAACAACTGATTCAAGTCCATCGATTTTTTTTAGATTGATACTAATAGATATAATACCTTTAATCTTTTTGTCAATAAATTTAATAGCGTTGTTGATTAAATTAGATAGTACTTGACTTAATCTATTTTTGTCTGCTTCTATAATTATACTCCGATTAAAATTATTATATTTGAAGTTTATATCGTTATTACTAATAGTCCTTTCATAATTTTTAACAATATCTAAAACAAAATTATTCAAATTTAAAGATTCTTTATGGATAACTAAGAATTTACTCTCTATCCTTGTCAAATCCAAAATATCTTCGGTCAATTTATGCAGCCTTTTTGCATTGTTGTTAATTGTTTGTAGAATTTCTATCTCTTTTTGATCTTTATCTTTTTTTCTTATAAGAATATCAGACAATCCAAGTATTGGTTGTATAGGATTTCTAAGCTCATGTGCAGCTATATTTATGAACTCTTGCTGAATTCTATCATGGTCTTTAAGTTGTTCTAACAATTCGGTCTGTTTTCGTAAAGTTTCAAAAACTGATATATATGATAGTACTGTTGGTAGACTATTAGAATAGGATGCCAATCCAATTGCATCTGAAGTGGGATGTTGTTTTGCATCATCTTTTAATTCTATTGTTAGAGAATATTTTTTATCGACCACCAAAACAGATACTCTTTGCAGTGGTTCTACAAATACAATATTAAATGAGGAAAATTCTCTATCTTTTATAGTTTCTATTTGATTATCTTTGGGAGTAAGAATACGAATATTTACCCAAGGTCTCATTTCTTTGACTTTTTTAACTACCTTAAAGAGTCCAGCACCATTTTGCCTGTGAAACTCATTGGATGTAGAAAATATAACAAGTACTTCCTCTTTTGCAGATTCTAATAGACCGAATAAAAGATTTTGTATTTCTTCTTTGTCTTTTATTGTTTCAATAACCTCTGGCTCTATACCAAATTCAATCTCTCTTATCCTTTGTTCAGCAGATATTGCTTTTTGCCACATCAAATCAAAGATGTTTTGCTGTTGTTCTACAAATGCATGAACATTGCTTAAAATGCATTGAGGGAGAGATTGGGTAGAGGTAGAAGTAGAAGAAGTATCGATTTTAGAACTTTTTTGTTTTGATTGATTTTCATATTCCTCACTGTTATTTTGATTAGGAATGCTCAAATCGCCCAAAACATGACTTTGAAATATCTTTTCGTCAGAAATAGAGAAATTGCCTATTACATTATCAAGATGTCTAATTATATGTTTTTTACCAA
The DNA here is from genome assembly GCA_051955655.1 of Candidatus Nitrosocosmicus sp. Classification (GTDB taxonomy): domain Archaea; phylum Thermoproteota; class Nitrososphaeria; order Nitrososphaerales; family Nitrososphaeraceae; genus Nitrosocosmicus. The sequence goes on from JBQCGN010000235.1 coordinate 7,081, forward strand.
AAGGTTTGATTAATTCCAACAATTCTTTAACATATATAACATTTTCTTCTGTAATCTCAAAAATTGTCCTTGTCCTAATATCTTTTCTTACCAGTTCAACTAATTCAGAAAACATAGTTTTATCGGTAACAAGTAATTTTGGCTGCAATCTATCAATGCAAGAATCCATTTTCTTTTGTGTGTTTTTCCACCGCTCTATTGCTCTAGCAACTATATTCTCTATCCCATATACAACCTCTGTTTTCTCCATAGTTGTTGTATTTATGGTGTTAGAAGAATCGTTGAATGGATCATTCAAATATCAATATATTAAGTTTGTTATATATAAGGAAAACCAATATCTGGTTTGTGTAAATAATCATCCAAATATCATTATATTGTAATACAGCCAAGCTTATTCATAATTTATGCTTTAAATACCTGTATAGTTGACCTTATCATTAGCCGATTGATTCTAATAATT
>JBQCGN010000236.1:0-7210 GCA_051955655.1 Candidatus Nitrosocosmicus sp.
CTCAGAATTTGCTTTGCATATTGCAAGAATTGTAAATTATCCAGATATTAGTATTGAGTATTATATAAAAAAAATTGAAGACATGGGCAATGAATTGAGAAGTAAGATAAAAAATCCAAAATGCATGAGACCAACACAAATTATTGAAAAATTAAATGAGTTCTTTTTTGAGGAAAAAAATTTTCAATCAAACATCAATGATTACTATAATCCAATTAATAATTATTTAAACATAGTTTTAGAAAAGAAAATAGGAATTCCGATAACTTTATCTATAATATATATATATTTAGGTAGATTCTTAAACTTTGAACTACAGCCGATAAATTTTCCTTCTCATTTTTTGGTAAAATACATACTAGATAAGGATTCCAATCAATTCATAATAATTGATCCATTCAATAAAGGTAAAATAATTGATAATTATATTCTTCAAGATTTACTTAATAAATCGAATCCCAAAGTAAAAGTCTCAATAACAAATAGCTTAATAGATAAAGCAAATTCGTCTCAAATTTTAATTAGACTATTAAATAATTTAAAGAATGGATATGTAGAAGTAGATGATCTAAGAAAAATAAGAATAGTAAATCAAATGATATTGTCATTAGATATATTTAATGCTGAAGCAACAAGAGATCAGGGAATAATATCATACAGAGATAAAAAATTTGATGAATCCTTAAAAAGTTTTTATAAATATATAGAATTAAATCCTGAAGCAGAGGATATTGATAAAATTTTAGAATTGATAAAACAAATAAGAAATGTAACTCAATAATTTATCATGGGAGAATTATATATATTCATAATCAGACAGCATAGAAAACATTATCTGCTGCCACATTATGAAAAAGAAATTATTTGATTTGAAAACTAAAAGATATACGTAATTTTTTAGTTTGTAAATATAAATGAACGGACTTAAAAGATCAAGATTGCAATTATGTAATTAGTATCGTAATGTAATTATTTTAATATTGCTTCTATTTATGTCTATTTTTACTAATCAGATTTGTTCGCTAGTCTTTGTTTTACTAGAAAATATTTTAAACAAAATGCACAAGGTAAATCAGATAATGGATTGTATAAAGAAAGACATTTTTATTGCCAATAGCCTTTAGTGTTAAAATAATCTCGTATAACGAGAAAAGAAACAGTGTAAGTTTTAATTTTTGTTCGATAATGAAATTTAAAATAGAGCACAAGGCATAATAAACAAATCATCTTAAATTTACATCAAGGAAACGAAAACATAAAAATATTTGCCATTCAAACAAGTACTTTGCAAACTATATATTTTTATTTATCTTAAGGTATAAATCTTTAGCATTTTTTCTTGCTTCTTCGGTAATTTCTTCGTTAAAAATAGTATTACTTAGAGAATCTAAAACTATTTGCCATTCTTTTTCACTTAATATAATACCTTTTTTATCAGCACTGCCCATATCAAATTTTTTTAATGTCCTGTAATAAATTCTATTTGCAAAATCAATATTCTTTATCAAGCTTCATAATATATCATCAATTAATAATATTTTAATTATAAAATAATAAATACTGGATGTTAAATAAGCACAGGTTATTAACTATGTCTTTTTTGAAATAATATAAAATCCATGAGAAGAAATAATTAAAGCTGCCAGAGACATCTTAGTTGCAAATACCAAATTCCATGGTGTATGAGGATTTGGATAAGGCATATACAAATTATCTAATTTTAACTGTCCCTGAACCAGATCTGCAGTAATTAAAGCATTCCAGACAATAAAATTATAGAAGAATTCATAAATTGAAATAATAAGAATAACAAGTACGACTAGTTGAAGTATAGTTTTTACACTTTTAGGGATATTCTTTACCTTATCTCCACCCAGTTTAGTAACACAGTACCAACCCACAACAGAAACAATCATAAGATAAGTTACTAATTTTGATAGTCCTTTAAAAGGGAATTCGGTATTTACTAAAACTTCACCTATTATTACTTTCCCATTAGATAAATATTCATGTATACTTATAGATATAGAATAAAAAGCGATTACCGTCATTATTATGGCACATATATAAAAAACAATAAGATAAAATCGTCTTGAAAGTAATTCATCTCTTTCAGTAGTTAAAACCATTATAGAATTCGTTCAATTTCACATATATAAAATCTATTTCAAAAAAATATATTTTTATTTCTATATCAAAACATATTGTTTTCAAATATTTTTAAAATATTGTACAAGTCATTTTCTGTCATAAGTGGATGAACAGGCAATGATAATGTATGTTGCCAAGCCCAAATAGTATTTGGCAAAACATCATCGGAAAGAGATTGGATATTAGCATAATAAGGGGTCTTATGTACTGGTGGATCATAATATATAGTAGCACCTATCCCTTGATCAACAAGATGATTTTTAACTAGATCTCTCTTACGTTTGTCTTTAAATCCAACAGTAAATAAATACCAATTAAATTTTTTATCCATAGTTTCAGTAGGCAAATCAATAACAGAGTTTATTTGAGTAAATTTTTTTAATCCATTTGATAAAATATCAGCATTTTTTCGTCTAACATTTAGCATTGAATCTAATTTTCTCATTTGAATTTTCCCAATACCTGCACATAATTCGGGTAACCTCATATTGAGCCCAAAAAAAGAAGTATCATATCCGCGTATCATGCCATGATTTCTTATCATCTTTAATTTTTCTGCAAAGTCATCGTTATTAGTAGCAATAGCTCCACCTTCACCAGTAGTAATTACTTTGCTTGCATAAAAACTAAAACAACCTATATCACCAATGGCACCAGTTTGTTTCTGATAATAGATAGACCCTAAAGATTGACATGCGTCCTCTATTATATATAAATCATGTTCTTTTGCAATAGAAACTATTTCATTCATATTAGAAGGATGTCCATATAGATGAACAGGAATTATGGCTTTGGTATTTTTGTTAATTTTCTTTGCCATATCAACAACGTCAATGGTATAATCTTGCTTGTTGATATCCGCAAAAACTGGTTTGGATCCTGATGCCATTACAGAATTTGCTGTTGCAACAAAAGTAAAAGAAGGCAGAATAACTTCATCGCCTTGTTTTATTCCCAATGATAACAAAGAAGCGTGTAATGCAGATGTTCCAGAATTGACAGCAATCACGTGCTTAACATTTATATATGATTTTAAAATATTTTCAAATTCTTGAACTCTTTTACCTCCTTCATTAGCAGGAGAAGTTAGTGTATTTTCTTCGAGTATATTTAAAACTTCCTGTTTTTCTTCATCACCTAACCAAGGTTTGTTAATAGGAATCATTCTCTAGTTATAAATAACACCATCTATAAATATTAGTAAATTAAGAAATTTAATTTTTTTATGAGACATTTCAATTCTAATTATTATCTATCTATTTGGACCAATCTTAATTATCAAATAGATTATGATAGTAGATAAGTGTAATTATTTTTTTTGTTAATGGGTTTGATTAGGCGTATCAAAATATAATAGAGGGAGATAATAATTAATTTTAGTGCAGATGTGGCAGAGTGGTCATCCTAAATATAATAGGAACACAATATTGCGTCGGCCTTGAGTTACCACAAGGTTGATTAAAAGTAAGCCGATTCGCCGTAAGGCGAGCAGGAGTTCAAATCTCCTCATCTGCGCTATAAAGTTTTTCTTTAAACTTATTGTCGACAATCTTCGAGTGAGATTCAGTAATCTGTCTTTCTAGTTTTTCAAGAACAGCTTTAAAAGCTATTAACGGATCATAATCTTCAGCGTGAGTATTAATGGTTTTATTCTTTGATATTAATCTAGTTCTAATCGTACATAGAGTTTTATGTTTTTCAAAAGTAATCACAACAGACAATATATCATCCAATCTTCCCTCTATTTTTTTAATGAATTTCTCCATTTGTTGAACTACCTCTTTGCGGACATTTTCATCATCAAAATTGGTAGTATTAATTATAGAACCAGTTTTTTCTGAAATAGTCAGTTCTAATATATCTTTAGAAGTAATAATGCCTACTGGTTTATTATTAGAAGTAATTATTAATTCATCATTATTTCTAAAATTATCAATTACAGTTTTAATAATTGAACCACTTTCCACGGTCAAAGCATTTCTTTTAATGTCTTTTACAAGAACAGATCCTGGTTTTGATTTTTCAATTGGTCTATTAGAATGAGAATCTTTTTCATTAGGAGTTGATCTAATTTTTAATATATCGAGTAAAGAAATGATGCCAACAACTATATTTTTATTATTCACAACAGGTAATCGATATATATTATTTTTTCTCATCAAACTTAATGCATTATCCAAATCTGAGTTTTCATCTATAAATATAGGACTAGACATTACATCATTGACTTTCACACTTCCAATTTCAACATCTAATACTATATCTTTGTCAATAACTAATCCAAGAAATTCTCCATTATTTACAACTGGAAGCCCTGTTTTTCCAGTATTTATAATATAACTAATACAAACCTTTAGATCATCATCAGGCTTCAATACATGAGCATCATTTGACATCAAATGTTTAATTTTTGATGAAGGTTGATAATGAGTATTAATAAGATCTGTGTAATAAAGCATTCCGCAATATCTATTATTTAAATCAAAAACAGGAATCTGTTTAATGGAATGAGTAACCATCAAATTAATGGCTCTAGAAACAGAGTCATCTATCGAAAGAGATGGTACATCTTTTCTAATCAAATTTATCGTATTAATCATAGAGATAATATTTTATAATAACTTAAAATCCTTTTGTAATTCAAAGATATTATGAAAAAATCTATCGCAATAATAATCGGGGCTTTAATAATAATAGTTAGTGTAATAACAATAAAAAATTCACCATCTGATACGACAATCCTATTACCTACTCCAACTACTGAAAAAAAAGGGTCGTCAATAAAGACGATAACAGATAATTTAGATTTTCCTACGAGTTTGGGTATTTTACCTGATGGCCGAATATTGGTAGCGGAACAAAAGGGAAATATAACATTTCTCAATAGCAATGGAACTTTATTAAACAAATACAAATTAAATGATAATTATTTTAATGAAGGAGCTGGTCTTCTAGGTTTAGCTATTTCTCCTCAATTTTATAAAAACAATTATTTTTATATTTATTATACATATAAGAATGATGATAAATTATTTAACAAAATAGTCCGTCTAAAAGAAAAAGACAATACAGTAATCGATAAAAAAATAATAATGGATAATATTCCAGCTTTTCAATTACATAATGGAGGAGTTTTAAAATTTGGGCCAGACAAAAAACTATATGTATCAGTAGGAGATAACACCGATTCAGAAGCAGCACAAAATATTTCAAGCTTAAGAGGAAAAATACTTAGAATTAATGACAATGGAACAATTCCAAAAGATAACCCTTTTAAGAACTCGGCAATTTACTCCTATGGTCATAGAAATGTGATTGGGTTGGCATGGGATTTCAAAAATAAAAAGCTATATGCTAGTGAAGCTGGAGCTACAGGAAACGATGAGATTAATTTGATAATACAAGGAAAAAATTACGGATGGCCAATTGAAGAATGCGGAAATTTGGAAAAAAGCCAATTCTCTCAGCCAGAGTTTTGTTTTACCCCTTCGATCTATCCTGCAGGAATGATTATAAGTAATTCTTCAGAGCTTGGATATTATGGAAAACTGTTAGTTGCCACATTAAATGGAGAACACCTAAGATTAATTGATCCTGGTTCAAAAGAGCAATCAATTATATTAACAGGATTTGGAAAATTAAAAGATGTATCAGAAGATAATAACGGATCCTTATTTATAATTACAGCCAATAAAGATTTTTATCAAAATTCTGGATCAGATAAACTTTTAAAAATAATAAAAAATGACCAATAACTTTTTTGAAAAAAAAATAAGAAATATGAGTCATCAAGAACGACTTGAATATATAAAAAAGAAGACAAAACTGGAGGATAATGAATTGACATTATTTAATGATAACTCAATTTTAAAGTTTGATGAAATAAATAAAATGATAGAAAACGCGATTGGATCTTTTCAAATACCTTTAGGAATAGCAAATAATTTTGTTATCAATGATAAAGAATATTTAATTCCAATGGCAATTGAAGAACCCTCTGTGATAGCAGCATCAAGCAATGCTGCTAAAATAGCCAAGGAAACAGGAGGATTCAAAGCTCAAGCAGATAAATCAATAATGATAGGGCAAATTCAATTAGTGCCTTTTGGAGCCAATAATAACGATACCATATATAAGGCAAATAAAGCGATTATAGAAAACAAAATCGAACTTATAAAATTAGCAAATACAAGGAGCAAATCTGCCAAATGTATAGATTTACATACAAGGCAAGTCAATGATGAAAGCATTAACAATCTTGGATCAATGATAATAATAGAAATCTTTGTGGACACAAAAGATGCAATGGGTGCAAATGTAGTAAATACAATGTGTGAAATTATTGGTCCAAAAATAGAATCACTAACAAAAGGTCAAGTAATACTAAAAATATTATCTAATTATGCTACAAATCGTCTGGTAAAATGTAAAGGAGTATTTCCAAAATCTTTAATTGGTGGAGACAAAGTTTTAAAAAGAATTTTGTATGCATATGCTTTTGCTTATTCTGATGTTTATAGAGCTGTAACTCATAATAAAGGAATTATGAATGGAATTGACAGCATAGCAATAGCTACAGGACAAGATTTTAGAGCAATAGAATCATCGTGTCATGCATATGCTTGTCGAGACGGCAAATACAGATCATTAACTAAATGGTATGAGAATTCTGAAGGCGATTTGATTGGAGAAATAGAAATACCTCTGGCAGTTGGGATAGTAGGTGGAATTACAAATGTACATCCAATTGTCCAGACATGTATAAAAATACTTGATATTTCAAGCTCTCAGGAGCTGGCGATAGTAATGGCGGCAGTTGGATTGGCTCAAAACTTTTCTGCAATCAGGGCATTGTCTGACGAAGGAATACAAAAAGGACATATGAAACTTCATTCCAAAAATATTGCGAAGATAGCTGGTGCTCGAAACGAACAAATAGAAAAAATATCCGAACAAATGATTAAAGAAGGAAACATATCCGTATCAAGAGCTAAAGAAATTATAGAGAGAATCAATAAAACAAATAAACAACGTAATAACTACAAAATTTAAAATAGGT
>JBQCGN010000237.1:0-3957 GCA_051955655.1 Candidatus Nitrosocosmicus sp.
AAAAAATATCACAATGTACAGGACATAAAAGAAAATGTACTTAAGATTATAAAAAAAATGTCTGATGATGATATCAGTACTAATAGAAGTATGGGGCGATTCGGTTCTAAATTGATTAATGATGGAGATAAGATAATGACTCATTGTAATGCAGGTGCGCTAGCTACTGTATCATATGGAACAGCTCTTGGTGTTATAAGATCTGCTAAAGAAGATGGAAAAAAAATAAGTGTATTTGCAACAGAGACAAGACCTGTAATGCAAGGAGCACGTCTCACGGCTTTTGAATTAGTTCACGATAAAATAGATGTCAGTTTAGTTCCAGACACTGCTGTAGGTTATCTTATGATGAACAAAATGATTGATAAAGTAATTGTGGGTGCAGATAGAATAATGAAAACAGGGCATGTTTTCAATAAAATCGGAACATACCAAATTGCCTTATTGGCCAAGTCCCATGATATTCCATTTTATGTTGCTGCACCTTTTTCTACTTTTGATTTAAAAAATGATTTTGAGGATGTTATTATAGAAGAAAGATCACCTGAAGAGGTAGTAAAAATAGCTGGAAAGAGAATTGCACCAAAATCAGTAAAAGTATTTAACCCTGCGTTTGATTTAACTCCGCCAAATTTAATTACTGGATTGATTACAGAAAAAGGGGTCATATATCCTCCGTTTGAAAAAAATATTCCTAATTTATTGGAAAAATGCAGTTAGTTCTTGTCACATGATAAAAAAAAATTTAAAAAGCAGTTGAATCCAATTTTAATAGTGACTTCACAAGTTTCAAAAGACCAGGTATTTTCAGAATTACGTAAATGTATGGATCCTGAAATACCTGTCAATGTAGTAGATTTGGGTTTGATCTATGGAGTAAATGTATCTGAAAAAAATGATGTTGATGTAAAAATGACTATGACTACTAGGGGATGCCCATTACATGATACTTTAGTAAGTGATGTTAAAAGATACCTGAATAAAATTGATGGGGTTGGCTCTATAAATGTGGAAATTGTATGGGATCCTCCATGGACAATTGAAAAAATGAATCCCGCTGTGAGAGAAAGACTTGGATATGGAAAACCCTCTTTAAGATTTCAAGTAGATTATGATTCTTATAGACCAATGAAAAATGGAAGTCTGTTGAAACAGGAAGATGGCTCTTTAACTTTGGTAAATGAGAAAGGACAAGGTTTTATGGTTAATGATAATATAATAAATTTTTGGGAAAGTTGTAGTGGCGATAAGACCATTAATGATCTTGCTGATAGTTTTTCTGCCAAACTTAATTTACCAAGAGAACAAGTTGAACAAGAGGTGATTCAATTGATTCAGCAATTGTTAGAAGCCGCACTTTTAAAATCTCCAAATTAACTTTTTAAATTTTGATTCAAAATTTGATTTGTTTATACAATATAATTCTAATGTTTGATATATTAGTTATTTTAGATTCGATGATATTAAATTTCTTAGTTCCTCATCAGATTTGTTTTCCGTATCTAAATTGAGTGATTTTGCTATCATTTCTAATTTTTCTCTATCTGAGGATACAGGTCTATTGACTATGGGCCCTTTATATGACTGTTGGTTTAAATAATGGTCTTTCATTAAATTATTTCTTTCATTCATTAAATTATTTTTTGTTTTCTCATATTCTCCAATAAATTTTCCAATTGTTTTTGATATGCTTGTCATTTTACTTGGTACTAAAACAATAATTATTGTTAATATTATGATAAACCATTCAGACCCTGCTATATCTAGAGCGAAAATCATAAATTGTATCTAGTTATAATAATATATCAATTTTATATTTTAATCTTTGATTTTGTGAACCTAGACAAAGGCTGCATAGATCTATATTTGTTTTATGTCAAATAAAAAGGATAACAAGAAAATTTAAAAGAATTAAAAAAATTATTTGTAGTAGGGGAGTGTTTTAATCAAACCTTTTCGAAGAAAATTGGTAGATCCCTTATTTATTTTATGGATAACCGATCAGCAGTGGTCTACTCTTTGTTATCCATTACTTAATAGGTAAGGGGATACACATTCTATTAACGTATGATTATGCTTTATATTTTCAAATAGGATATTGCAATGGTTTGCTTGTCTTTTTAGTATTATTGTTTCAAAATAGTAATTCCGATTGATTTTTTACTTCTTTTCTTTTCATCTGCCTTATACTTTTGATTATATTCTACCAAGTTTAGCATTTTGCAAATGGTTGTTTCGACTTAAGAGTTTAATATTATGTTATAAGAATTTTACATATATTATAATGGTATCTATTGTATTCAGAAAACTTTTTAATGTGTGGATAAAATGATACTAATGATATCATGAAAAATAACAAGATTTTTTTTAATTAGTAAAGGAAATTGATAATTTTTTTTGAGAATATTGTTTGCTGACCAAGATATAATAACGAGTGATAAATTAAACAATTTGTGACATTATTAGATGATAAATTAACAGATAATTCAAATGATAGTCTCTTGAATTTAGAAAGACCCGATATAGTTGCAAAAAAATTTAAATCAGGAGAATATGTTGTTGCAGTTTTTGGTTTGGGTCATGTTGGTGCTCCCATAGTTTCTTGTTGGCTCAGAACAGGTGTTACAGTTATTGGTGTCGATAAATCCTCCATGGTTATAGAAAATGCTAAAAAGGGGCGAACTCATATACCTGAACCTGGTGTAAATGAATCTTTTAGTGAGGGAATAAAGAATAATAAATTTCTGGTTTATGATGATCCCGTAAAAGCCTCAAATGATTCTAAATTAAAGATGATTTGTGTTCCTGTGTTATTTAAAAACAAAAAATCAGATCTTGATGCTGTAAGGGAGGTAGCTATATCGGTTGGGAAAGGGCTAAAAAAAAATGATATTGTATCTCTTCATCCATCTGTTCCCCCTTCAACTACAGAAAAGTTTTTGATACCGATATTAGAAAAGACAAGCAAACTAAAAGCAGGTATTGATTTTTTTGTAATTTATAACCCTGAAAGAATTTACGAAGGTCGTGCCATATATGATATAGAGGAGGGATATCCTGGAATAGTTTCTGGAACAGAAAAATATGGTTTGGATTTAGCTGAAAAAATATTTTCATTAATTTTTAAAAAAGGTGTAATTAAAATTTCTAGTATTAGAACAGCGGAGTCCGAAAAACTCTTTGAGGGTATATATAGAGATGTTAATATTGCCCTTGCAAATGAATTGTCTATTTTATGTGAAAAATTAGGTATTGATTTTTGGGAGGCAAGGGATGCAGCAAATTCTCAAAAATTTTGTCATATTCATAAACCAGGAATAGGAGTGGGCGGAGCATGTATTCCTGTTTATCCTCATTTGGTTTTGGAAGTGGCAAATAGAAACAAAATTGATTGCAGAATAACACGAACAAGCCGATTAATAAACGATAATATGCCCTCCTACTCGCTCTCTAATGCTTTAAAATTAATACCTAAAAAAGACAAGAAAAAATCAAAAATTACAATACTAGGTTTATCATTTAGAGGAGATGTTGCGGATACTCGTCTGTCTCCTACTTATGCATTAGTAAAGAAACTGTTACAATTGAAAATTACTGATTTAATCATTCACGATCCGTTATCTAATGATGAACTTTTAATATCAAAAAACAAAAATGTAAAAATAACTGATGATCTTGATTATGCTTTAAAAAATCGTGATTTGATAATTTTAGCAACCGATCATTCGATATATTCTGATTTGACTCCGGAGAAGATAGGAAAGACACCTATTTTTGACGGTCGCGGGATGCTAGATCAAAAATTATTTGATACAAAACTATACAAAGGAATAGGTAGATCGTCTATTAAAAAGTTTTAGTTATGGTTGATGTTTCTTGAACTGATTGCTATATAGTTAGAAAACATTTATTTTATTTTGAAACTGTGTTTATCTATGGCCAAAACATTATCTTCCC
>JBQCGN010000238.1:0-3731 GCA_051955655.1 Candidatus Nitrosocosmicus sp.
AATTTAGATTCTTTGATTATTGGTTCTTTTTTTTTGAAGTGGGGTGTTTAAAATATATAGTTTGATTAAAGATAATGTTTTATAACCAGATTTTTTTTAATAGGTTATGATAACTATGCATTTAAGTAATAGAAGAATAGGTGAATTATTAATGGCGATATCCGGTATTGGTCTTACTATTGGAGCAGGATTGATAGGGGTGCCTCCCGTAGCTTATGCAGGACTATGTATAGCGGGTCTTGGCATTGTATCAATGATCTGGCGATAGCATCTGATTTAAGTTTAAATTTATAACTTTTTCAACCACAATTTAAGAGATTGTAATATATTTTACCCGTCTATTGATTCTAAGAAAATTGGGTATTATCCGATGATTATTTTTTTTCCTTTTTTTATTTTAACATGTATTTCAATATTTATCAATTAGTTTTATCAATTTGCGCTTTGATGATTATTTTGTAAATCCCAACATTTCCTGCACAATTGACCTTTTAGTTTCCACCTGGGTTTTGGATTATAACGGAAAAATTTTAATTTTGAATTACATATAGTGCAATAGTTTAATAATTTTTCATATTCCTTTTCTTGTGAATTATAACATTTCAAACATAGTTTTGTATCTCTATCCATATTCCATTTCCAGTTTGGTTTTTTCCAATCATTTTCAACTTTTTCTTTACAGTTATTGCATCTTTCTTCCTGATCTCTATTATGTTGCTCTTCTTCGCCTGTCTTCTCACCATCAATAGAATCTTTATCTAATTCTAACTTTAGAGAAGATCCTGTCGTATCTTCTTTTTCTATCGCATTTAATTCTTTTTCTGATATCTCTTTTTGATATGCGGAGTTCTCTTTATTATCCGAACTTTCCTTTATTGGCTTTTTATTATCTGTTTTTGATTGTTCACTAAATATTCCTTTTAAATCTAAATTATCTTTGGTTTTTTTGTCCTTATTTACTTTAAAAGAAAATTTCAAGATCAATATTTTACTTTGTATTCTAGTTATTTGAATATTTTATATCAATCTTGTCTTTTAATTCCTATTCTAAAAAGAACTTTGGAGTAAATAAATATAATATCAGTTATTTAGGTTATGCTGATGAATCTTTTTTTACATATGCATTTGCCAAAAAATTTAACTTTTAGTTTGTCATATTAAAAATATTGTCATCCATTTCTCATTATGAAATTCTTCAAATTAAAAAAGATGCATCATCTGACGAAATAAAAAGATCATTCAGAGAACTGGCATTAAAATATCATCCTGATAAAAATAAAATGTCTGATTCTAAAGAAAAGTTTTTGAGAATAGTTGAAGCATACGAAGTTCTATCTGATGACAATTCTAGGAAAAAATATGATATGAGGTTTGAGAATAATACGCTGACACAAAAACAAGTATATAGATATCCATCTGGCTGGACTCCTTCAGCAGATTATAAAAAATATTATAGTTATAATGAAATTAAAAACTGGTACATACGTAAAAGCAATATTGGTGGGGGTATGTGGGATATAGGTGAAAGGCAGAACAAGGGCATGTGGAAGACGACGTTGCTTTTATTTGGTTCTCTTGCTGTAGTAACCTTCTTTATAATTGTACTTTCAAAGTAAAAAATAATCTTTACAACTCTATTTTCTATTGATTATTTTAATTATATAATATGTAAAATCGTATTTTAAAATAAAATACGAATACTTTTTTTCATGTAAATACAAAATTTATGAATTTCTAAGATATTTTTTTTGAAAATGTTATGCCTATAAAGCTAATTTGTATTTACCGAAAGTTAATCGATAATCTGAAATCAACGCTGGGTTATAAACCCTTAAATAAATTTGAAAAAAAATCGCTATTTTGCTGTTGTGATTGAGAAGTAATATTTACGTTAAAAGATCCTATATTAAGTGGTGTTTTATTCTTGTATAATTCTAAAATTATTCTATCTGAGCCATTGCTAGGAAAAATATAATTGACGGATAATTTGCTATTTGTTATGTTTTGATTTGCAAACTTAAATAATCTGCCATCATTATCTGCTATAATCACTCTTCCACTCATATTTTCAAAATTCGATACACCGGTGTTATTCAACTTTTTTATATCAAATGATATCTTTGTATTTTGATCTATTATTGGTATAGGGGGAGAGAGAGACATCGTTATATTCAAGTTATCTCTTTTACTTAACCAAGAATTCTTTTTTTCAGTTACTTTTTGAGCGAAAGAATGATGAATATTCATATTTGCATTATAATTATTATAATTAATTACTAAAATTAAGAAAAAGGAGAATACAAAAATTTCTTTAATCAACATATGCAATATAACATAAATTGCTTTTTATATATATTGGATATCCTTAAAATTCCCATAATTTCAACTGAGAATATTTCAAAGTTCTTATAATACTTTTGCATTTTTAAGGACGAATCTCCATAACCTTACATCAATTTTCCTACTTTTTTAAAAATAATTGTAAAATAATAGGTTGTATATATGGACAATTAATCGAGTTGCAAACAAATTAGCGAAGTGTTAAATGTCCCTTAATTTGTTATTCATTAATCAAAAGATTTAAGTTGAAATAACACATTGCTTTACAGTAAAATTGAGCAGGTTTTTAAAAATATATTTCTACAATCATTATACCATGAAGGTATCAAACACATCTATTGATACTATATTACTCAAAGCATTCTTTTGTTATAGCCTTTAATAAGAATTAATCTATAACAAATTATTTGTATTCAAATTACTACGATTTATAATTTTTCATTATAAATCTTAATTTTTTAATTTTTTACTATAAAGGTAAAATTCCTCAAAATAGCTTAATCTTTTTATATATTTATTGTTGTTGATATTTATATAATTAGAAATATAAAATTGAATATTTTTAATTGATGATCTATTTGAAAAAGTGTCTATCAATACATCAATGACTTTTGAAATATCGGTTTTGCAACTACAATCAAGATAACATATCTGGACCATTGTTTTTTTTTGCAAATTGCTTTCTAACTCATTTATGATATTTATTATAGATATTCCTTTAATATTGCCCACCTCATCAACAAATAATAATATCTTACTTTTTCTTATTAATGAAATTAAATTCTCATATGTGTTGTCAAGTTTATAAAATTTCCAGCAATTAAAATACCATACACCTGAATGTTTAGAAATAATGAATTTTCCTATAAATTCTATGATGGATTGTATATCTGAACAACTGGCTATTTTAATTTTAATTTCATTTTCTTTTTGAATTGAAGAATCGCTATTGCCATTCCTTTTTTCTACCTCGATATTATAGTATTTTATTTCAAACCTCTTGTTAAATCCATTTTTTTCAAGCATTCGTTGAGAAGGGGTATTAGTTTTAGAAACTATTGCATTAAATTCTTTAAATCCATTTTTCATCCCTATTTCAGTTATATGAGTTATTAAAGATGAAGCTATACCCATATGTCGATATTTTCTATTGACTCTTACCCCTTCTATCCATAAAATGTTATCGGGACATTCGCTAATATGTGCTAAAGCAATAGGATATGGACTTTGTTTAGTGTTGTCATATGTCTCTGCAACTAACAATAAACCTGACGTATCCTTTAACCATATATCCCATACTTTGTCTATATAGTCTCCCCATTCAAATGTATTTTTACAAAAGTTTACAACCTCGTTTTTATCTGTGTCTTTTGCTTTGCGAATCTTCAATG
>JBQCGN010000239.1:0-4823 GCA_051955655.1 Candidatus Nitrosocosmicus sp.
ATGCCTATTTTAAAATACATTCAAGATGAGAGTAAAAAACAAGATGTAAAAGTAGAGTTTGTTTCGACTTCAAAATATATTCCTCTCAAATACAAAAAAGTATTAAGCGATTACGGAATTCAATTAAATAGAATAGATAACAAGGACATAATAAATAAAATAAAAAGCTTTGATAAGACAATAATCATTGAAAAAATAGAATTTGATCCTTTTTTTGGATACAAAGTACCTTCCTCAGAATTAACCAGAGCGTGTTTTTCAAATGATATGGATCAAGCTTATTCTAGTATCATTGATAAACTGCCTCAACCAGGAATAATAACAGAAGCATTAAATATTGCAACTGAAAAATCCAAAACGATAAATTTTGAATCAATCAACATTATTGCAAATAATGAGGGCATTAATTCTATAAATATAGGAGAAGCAGAAGAATCATCTAGAAAATCAATAGAAAAATTTAACACAATCTCAAAAATAACTAGCGAAAAATCAAAATCTGTATTCATATCTGGAAATAGCAACTTTAACCTCCAAGCAAACCTAAGCAATAGTCTGAATCTCTTATGGAATAATTTTGATGCGACAAAAGAAAGTGGTATTATAATATTACTTTCCGAAAACAAATATGGTGTTGGAAACGGAGCCCTTCTACATTTTATTGAGAGCAGACTCGATCAATCAGGCGCAAAGAAATACCAATACATTAAAGATTTAGAACATATTAATTATTTAAATCAAATAAAAGATAAATTTGATCTTAATTGTATTTCGACTCTTCCAAAAGTATACCTTAACAAATTAGGATTAAAACCCATATCAAGAATAAAAGATGCACTAGGATCCGTTTTATCAAAGAATGGTAAGAATTCGAAAATACTGATAATATCAAATTCAGAGATAACGAAAGTAGTTTCCCCCATATCCTAGTAAAATTAAAAGCAAAAGAAATCACAAGGTTATTATCCTTTTGTATTCATGTAATTTTGATATACAGATAAATGATGGATGAAAGCCTTTACTATATATTAACTCTTGAATTAGGAACTGTAATTTTAGATTCAAATAAGAATATCATCTACTTTAATAAATTCAAAGATCCCATAAAATCCCATAGTAATTTTGTCAATAAAATATACACCGAAATTATTGAAATTATCGAAAATAATGATATTTTTAAAAATCTAAATAATACAAAAATTTTAACTAATTTAAACGAACTAGTCACTTTGTTAAAAAAAAAGGAAATTAAAATTGAAAAGTTACCACCTTCTTTGGAAATATATGCACAAATAAACAAACTGAGTATATATCTTGAAACTAATCAGTTTTCAAATGAAAAGGACATAATCAATCAGTTGAGAGAATTTTCATTGAAATGGTCTTCAATTAAGGTACAAGAGGCATCAGAACAAATTGATCTTCATATAAGTCAATCAATCAATGCACTTGATGAAATTGACAAAATATCCAACACATTAGGAACAAGAATGAGGGAGTGGTATGGACTACATTTCCCTGAATTAGATAATTTGCTACAAAATGCTACTACATTTGCTAACATAGTAACTGGCTGCGGTCAAAGAGAGAATATTACTAGCGAATTTTTGAAAACAATTGATATGCCTGAGAATAAAATAGAAATCATAATAGGAGTAACAAGGAGAAGCAGAGGCGGTAAAATGACCGAACAAAACCTATCAATATTACAAGATATAGCACAGCAGGTCATAGACTTAAGTAATATCAGAAAAAACCTAGAAGAACATATTGAAAAATCAATGGACGACGTTGCACCTAATGTTAAAGGTCTACTTACTGCTAACGTTGGTGCAAGACTGATTTCAAAGGCAGGAAGTTTAAAGAAGTTATCATCAATGTCTGCAAGTACCATCCAGATTTTAGGGGCAGAAAAAGCATTGTTTAGAACCTTAAAAACAGGATCCAATCCACCTAAACATGGAATACTATTCCAACACCCCGTAATCCACTCGGCTCCCAAATGGCAAAGAGGTAAAATGGCCAGAGCTATAGCAGCCAAAGCAGCTATAGCTGCTAGATTAGATGTATACGGGCAAGACCCAGCAGTTAACCAGAATCTTTCAAATAAAATGAATGAAAGAATTGCAGAGATACAAGAGAAATACAAAGAGCCACCAGTTATTGACCTTAAAAAAGAAGTAATGAAAAATAACAAAAGATTCGGTTTTGACAGAAACGCAAGAAAAAGAGACGATAATAGTAACTGGAAAGGAAAAAGCAAAAAAAATGAAAGATTTAAGAACAATAAATTTAAAAAAAGATTCCACAAATCAAATAAAAAATAGGCAAAAAAAAGTGAAAAATTATATTCATGGAATACAAATCAAATACAGGTAATGATAAAAGTTAATGAACCACTTAAACATAGTTAAGAGATTTGACAATGGTTCTTATATCACATTAACTGATAATACAAAAGATAAGTTTCTTGCAACACAAAATTTGATTAACGGCAATAGCGTTTATGGTGAAAAAATAATAAAAATTGAAGATGTAGAATATAGGCTATGGGATCCATTTAGAAGTAAACTTGCAGGAGCAATATTAAAAGGACTTAAAGAAAACCCCATAAAAGAATCCTCCAAGGTATTATATCTGGGGGCATCGACTGGAACAACAGTAAGTCATGTTTCAGATATCATTGGAAATAAAGGAATATTATTTACAGTAGAACCGTCTGTCAGAGTAGCTAGGGAGCTTTTAGAGAATGTTTGTTCAAAGAGAAACAACATCATCCCCATAATATCAGACGCACGAAATTATATAAAGTATTTTGGATATTTTGGATATGTAAATAATATATATTGCGACATAGCACAACCGGATCAGACGACTATAGCAATAGATAATTGCAAAAGTTATTTAAATGATAAAGGAGATTTACTAATAGTAATCAAATCAAGAAGCATAGATGTATTAGAGGATCCAAAAATAGTGGCTTTTAATGAAGCAAAAAAACTAGAAGAGAACAATTTTACAATAGTTCAAACAATAAATCTAGAACCATTTGAAAAAGATCATTATATAATACACGCAAAGTTAAACAGAAACAAAGAAGATCCGGGAAGGTAACAGTTGATCATAAGACATGGCAAATAACAGAAAGCAATATTACTATAAAAGTAATATATGTATAACAGCATCTAAAGAATTTGACCAGAAAATAACTGTTTTATATCCATAATTGTGGCATCAGTCTTAAAACCATTAGGAGCAAAAATTGTCTTACTTGCCCGATAACCATTTTTTATTAAATTCTCCACTATTGCAGAAACACTCACTACATTTTTCTTTAAGACTTTGCCAATCTCATCATTAATATAATGATAAGGATACTCATCGATTTCATTTAGAGCGATTGCAAAAAAATCTTTAAAAGAATTATTTGTAGATTTATTATTATTAAGCTTTTTATCATTTAAATTATTGACGATATTAAAAATCATTTCTTTATCATATGTATTAGATATCCATAATGGTCCCCCAATAGTTACTTTGCCATGGCAATTATTACAATCAATTATTTTATAAGGAGTTTTAACAAATGATCTATTTCCACAACTAAAACAATGAACAACATATCCTAGTTTTTCTTGTATTCTATTTGCAGAATAGTTGCTTTTTAATATTTTGCAATAAACCCTAAGGTAATTTCTATAACCATGAGAAAAAATGGGGATAATAGATAAATCCAATCTAGAAGCGATCAAAGCAATAGATGATATTAAGAGCCTAATGCCAATTTCTGAAGAATATTTGGTTTTTAATGGATTTCCATAATATTTTCTATAACAAACTCTTGGATATACACCACATAAAACAGCTGTGTCCGTAGCAGTAATAGAAATTAAACCACCATTCTGAATTGATCGTAAAACGCAATCTAGATATGGAGAAGGTGTTCCAAATGGATCAATATCTATTATTGTTGCTCTTTCTTCGAAGATGGATAAATTAGAAAGGAAATTACAAATTTCTTTATTGAAAAATTTGCATTTATAATGTACGTTATTTAATATTGAATTTACTTTAGAAACACATGTAGAAAAATAATTAAAGTCATTGAAAACAATTTTGCTAAATTTAGATATTTCATTTGCAACCCTTAAACCTCGAATTCCAGAGCCTGCCATAGTATCAACAAATGAGATCTCTTCTCTTTTTTTTCTTTCATTTACAAAAAATTTATAGATCTGTATAGAAATATCTCTATTAAATTTTGCAGCAGGATTAAAAAAGACGGGAAATTTCGATGGATCCTTATCAGATAATGTATTTGATGGTACTAATAATTGAGTTGTGTTTTCTGAAATAAAAGACCATCCATTCCTTAAAGGTTTAGAATCATAATTAATACTCGAATAAAAAGGAAAGCTCACTTTGAATTTTATAAATTAGAGATATTAATATATAATTTATATCTTTAAAACACAGTTATTGTTTTTGGGGGGCATTGATGAAGCTGGAAGAGGCTCAGTGTTTGGTCCCTTGGTAATTGCAGGAATCTCTTTTGATTTACAAAAAATAAATGAATTGGAAAAAATGAAAATAAGGGATTCAAAAAAATTACGTCAACAAAGCGAGAAACATTGTATAAAGAGATAACCAAAATCTGCGAATCGATATTCATTTGCAAGATTAATTGTATGACCATAGATAAATTTGTAAAATATAATAAATTAAACATATTAGAATCGAAGTTTATGACCGTCATAGCAGACAACTTAAATGCTAAAAAAATTATAGTAGATTCATGTGATGTAAATCCCTTTAGATTTCAG